>NZ_JALKIK010000050.1:0-31229 GCF_023050955.1 Anaerobiospirillum sp. NML120511 | reverse complement strand
AGAGAGTTAGGCGAGTTCATGTCCCAGCTCAGCCATGAGCGCATGCGTGATTGCTTCTGTTGTGACATTTTAGATGACCTTAAGGATGAAGTTTGATGAAAATCACACTAGCTTAATACGCCGTACCCAAATTAACGGTCTCAACCAGGGCAACCGTAACACCAATGACGGTATTGCCCTTGCCCAGACCATCGAAGGCGCCCTGGACGAAACCACCAACATGCTCCAGCGCATCCGCGTGCTGGCTGTTCAGGCTGCCAACGGAACCAACTCCGAAAAAGACCGCCAGGCCCTTCAGGAAGAGGTTACTCAGCTCTCCCATGAAATTACCCGTATTGCTGAGCAGACTACCTTCGCCGGCCAGACCATCCTTAATGGCCCAAGAAATCCAAATGCCAATAAAGACTGGCTGAAGAATGCCAACAGCTTGATTCCAAGTGCTGCTGCCAATCAGAAAGCAAAGATTGTCTTCCAGGTAGGAGCAAATGCTGGAGACGTATTATCCCTGGTATGGGATAAAGGATTCTCTATGTCCGGTATTGCAGCACAGGCCGGATTCGGCGCTGGCAATCAAAAAGGCACAGAGGGCATTGTTATCAGCCAGGGTTCAAACGAGCGTAATGCTCGTTGGACAGTTTCTACTGCAGAATCTGCAACTAATACTCTTGCCAATATTGATAAGGCTATTCAGGCTGTAGACACCAAGCGCGCTGAGCTGGGCGCTCTCCAGAATCGTATGGAAAGCACCATCCGTAATCAGGCTTCCATTTCTGAAAATGAGGCTGATGCCCGCAGCAGAATTCGTGACACAGACTTTGCCGCTGAGACCGCTGCTCTGACTCAGAACAACATCATTCAGCAGGCTTCCCAGACTGTTCTGGCCCAGGCTAACCAGCGTCCTACTATCGCTCTGAGCCTGTTAGGTCAGTAATAAGATTTTTCTTTCTCTCTTATCATCGAGGCGGGTTTATCCCGCCTTTTTGCTTTCTGAATTTTGCCTTATCCGGCCCGCTGCTGCATGGCATAGCCATTGCAACCTGATAAGTAACACTATGCTCATGTCCAGGACATGCGAACGATAAGAGAAGATTATGTAGCGGCCATTTTCAGGGCTGCAGGGGAGTTTGAATATGGCTCTTTACGTTAATACGAATGTTTCATCCATCAATGCCCAGCGCAAGCTGAGCAATGCCACTCTGAGCTTAAATACCTCATACCAGAGACTCTCCTCAGGCCTGCGAATCAACTCCGCCAAGGATGACGCCGCCGGTCTTCAGATCTCCGACCGCCTGACCTCCCAGATTAACGGTCTAAACCAGGGCAACCGTAATACCAATGACGGTATCGCCCTTGCCCAGACCATCGAAGGCGCCTTGGACGAAACAACCAACATGCTCCAGCGCATCCGTGTGCTGGCTGTTCAGGCTGCCAACGGCACCAATTCATCTGCTGACCGCAAGGCTCTCCAGGAAGAAGTCACGCAGCTCTCCCAGGAAATCAACCGTATCGCCCGTCAGACTACCTTTGCTGGTGCAACTGTCATCAATGGCAAAGCAGTTACAGGTAATAATGCCGCAAACAACAAACACCTGAACAACCCTAACAGCCTTATTCCTGGCACTGGTAATAATGCAGGCAAGATTATTTTCCAGGTAGGCGCTAATGCAGGCGATACACTTACTCTTAACTGGGCTGATGCTTTCACATTATCAGGCCTGGCAAAGATGGCCGGCTTACCGCAGGCAACTAACAACCCTGGTAATGCCCCTGTTAATGCTCAAAAGGGTCTCGTTGTAGACAACAATCTACTTTCTGAAGTTAGATGGACAATCTCAACTGCATCTTTAGCAACCAACACACTTGCAAACATCGATGCTGTAATTCAGGCTGTAGACTCACGTCGTGCTGAGCTTGGCGCAATCCAAAATCGTATGGAAAGCACTATTCGCAACCAGGCTTCCATTTCCGAGAATGAGGCTGATGCCCGCAGCAGAATTCGTGACACAGACTTCGCCTCTGAAACCGCTGCGCTGACTCAGAACAACATTATTCAGCAGGCATGTCAGACTGTTCTGACCCAGGCTAACCAGCGTCCAACTATCGCTCTGAGCCTGTTGGGTCAGTAATAAGATTTTTCTTTCTCTCTTATCATCAAGGCTGGTTTATCCCGCCTTTTTGCTTTCTGGATTTTGCCTTATCCGGCCAGCTGCTGCATGGCATAGCCATTGCAGATAGAGAAGATAACTATGCCCATGTCCATGACATGCGAACGATAAGAGAAGATTATGTAGCGGCCATTATTCAGGGCTGCAGGGGAGTTTGAATATGGCTCTTTACGTTAATACGAATGTTTCATCCATCAATGCCCAGCGCAAGCTGAGCAATGCCACCCTGAGCTTAAATACCTCATACCAGAGACTCTCCTCAGGCCTGCGTATCAACTCTGCAAAGGACGACGCCGCCGGTCTTCAGATCTCCGACCGACTGACATCCCAGATTAACGGCCTCAACCAGGGCAACCGTAACACCAATGACGGTATCGCCCTTGCCCAGACAATAGAAGGAGCCCTGGACGAAACCACCAACATGCTCCAGCGCATCCGCGTGCTTGCAGTACAATCCGCTAACGGCACCAACTCCGAAGCTGATCGTAAGGCCCTCCAGGAAGAAGTAACCCAGCTGTCTGAGGAAATCAACCGTATTGCCCGTCAGACCACCTTTGCAGGCGCAAAAGTCCTTAACGGTAAGAATAACCCTGCAGGCACAGGCGGTAATCACTTAAAAGAAACTAACAGCCTTATTCCAGATAACGGCAAGATCGTTTTCCAGGTCGGTGCTAATGCTAATGACACATTATCCCTTTTATGGGACCAACCATTCACAATGTCTGGCCTTGCAAAAATGGCAAGCATTGGTGAGGCAAAGGGTAATGGCGCAGATGCGGGTAAAAACGGCCTTTGGCTAAGTGATACGAACGCCAAGTCAAAAGTACGCTGGACTATTTCAACTGCAGCATATGCCACCAACACATTAGCAAATATAGATGCGGTAATCCAAGCTGTAGACTCCAAGCGTGCAGGCCTTGGTGCTCTCCAAAATCGCATGGAAAGCACTATTCGCAACCAGGCCTCCATTTCCGAGAATGAGGCTGATGCCCGCAGCAGAATTCGTGACACAGACTTCGCCTCTGAGACCGCTGCGCTGACTCAGAACAACATCATTCAGCAGGCTTCCCAGACTGTTCTGGCCCAGGCAAACCAGCGTCCAACTATCGCTCTGAGCCTGTTAGGTCAGTAGTCAGATTTCTTTCTCTCTTTATCATCAAGGCGGGATTATCCCGCCTTTTTGTTTTCTGCTTTTTGCTTTTTGCTTTTTGCTTTTTGCTTTTTTGCTTTTTTGCTGTTTTGCTGTTTTGTGTCTGGTGTCCGGTGTTTACCGTTTATTTGTTTTGATGGTCTGGATGGCGCTAATTGCAACCCTCATTTGCGTTACAGGGCGGCATTTCGTGCCATCATAAGGGCACTGACTATTGCAGGAACTTCCCTGATGTGGCGGGAGGGTTACAGCTTTGTATTTTCCCTGACCATTTGAACGGGGTTGAGCCTGCAATCGCGTATAATTCAGTGCCGTCCCCGTTATGAGTCTGTGGCTTGTGATGTGGGGCGAGTTTTTTGGTCAGCTCCGGGCTTTCCTGCATGCAGATGCAGGTGTGCCGGGGCTGGCGCTGTGGCTGGGCCAGGCGGCGCGCGGTTGCGCGCTGGTCTGGTGTCGGCTGCAGGGGACAGGATGCCGCTGCTGTGATGCTGCGGGCGTTCTGCTGTGGCACTTAACTGTCCTGTGGCGGCAGGTAGCGAGGTTTGCATGACTGAAGGAATCAATGTTGATGAGCTGACGCCTATGATGCGTCAGTACTTCGAGGTTAAGAAGAACTATCCTGATACCCTGGTGTTCTACCGCCTGGGTGACTTCTACGAGCTCTTCTTTGATGATGCCCGCACCGTATCCAATCTGCTGGATATCACCCTGACCCGCAGAGGCAATCAGGGCGGCGCACCTGTCCCTATGGCCGGTGTTCCCTACCATGCTGCCGACAACTACATTGGCCGTCTTATCAAGATGGGCCGCTCAGTAGTTATCTGCGAGCAGGTAGGTGACCGCACCAAAGGTGCCATGATTACCCGCAAGGTAACCCGCATCATTACCCCTGGTACTGTTACCGATGAAGGCATGGTCCCTGACAATCAGGACAATGTACTGTGCTGCGTCTTTGAAGAAAAGGATCGCTTTGCTCTTGCCAGGCTCAATATCAGCACCGGACAGTTTCTGGTTACCGAGCTTGATTCCATGGCTGAGCTGGGCATTTTACTCTCCAAGCTCAATCCTGCCGAGCTGCTCTATCCTGAGCGCTTCCGCTATTTCCAGGATATACAGAATGTCACCTGCCGCAAGGCTCTGCCACTGTGGGACTTCAACTATGACGGTGCCTTAAAGCAGCTGTGCACTCAGTTCAAGACCCGTTCCCTGAGCGGCTTTGGTATTGCCTCCATGAAGCTGGGCATACGCGCTGCCGGTGCTTTGCTCAACTACGTCAAGAGCACCCAGAATGTAGACATTGAGCATGTCACCTCCATTGGCAATGACAGCCTTTCAGGCATGGTGATTATTGACCGCACCGCCCAGAAGAATCTGGAGCTGGTCGACAATCTCAATGGTAATGACAGGGCATCGGTGCTGGGTGTACTTGATGAGACCCGTACCCCTATGGGTACCCGTCTGCTGCGCTCCATGCTGGTCAATCCGCTGCGCAATAACGAGCAGATCAACAGCCGCCTTGATCTGGTTGAAGCCCTGCAGCATGCCCCACGCTCAGTAGAGCTTACCGAGCTACTCTCCTCCATGGGCGACCTTGAGCGCATTGTGGCCCGTATTGGTCTGCGCTCAGCCAAGCCTCGTGACCTTTCCAAGCTGCGTGATGCCATTGAACTGCTTCCGCAGTTCCGGTCCCTGCTGCTCGAAGGTACCGGCATCACCCCAGAGCAGCTTGATGCCGGCATTAAGCCGGAGGTCGGCGATGATGAGGCCGCTGTTGCTAGTGCTGCTGGCGCTGGTGGCGCAGCTTCGTCTGACAAGGGCAGCAAGTCTGGCAAGGCTGTCAGGGCCACCAGAAGCAAAAAGAAAGCTGCCCCTGGCAAGGCCGCAGCAGGTGAAGCTGATGGTGCCGGCAGTGACTCTGAGAGTTTTGATGAGCCACTGTTCAAAGTCACTGGAGCTGAGGGTCCTGGCCCTGCAGATGTGGCTGCACAGCTTCAGGAAGCAGCTGAGGCTGCTGCCGATGCTGCCGATGCTGCTGATGGGGCTGCCGTTACTGAGCTCAATGATGATGTGCCAGTGGACGAGTGGGATGAGGCAGATGATGCCGCAGCCGGAGCTGCAGCTGGTGGTGACGCTGGCGATGTGGCTGAGGCTGGTTCTGATTCTGCTGATGCTGGTGATGCTGGCGATGACTGGGATGATGAGCTTGACGGGGCTGACAGCCAGAGACCTGAGGAGCTGGTTGCTGCCGGGGAGATAACCGGTCGCATGAAGCTGCTGCTGGCTGAAAAGGCTGGGATGCTCCCTGACCTTGGGGACATGGGTACGCTGCTGAGTAGGGCCGTAGCTGAATTTCCGGCGCTGATGATTCGCGATGGCGGTGTGATTGCCGAGGGCTTCAATCAGGAGCTCGATGAGCTGCGTGATCTGCAGAACGGCTCAGAGAATGTGCTGCTGGCCATTGAAGAAAGAGAAAAGGCCCGCACCGGTATCAATACCCTCAAGGTGCGCTTTAACAATGTGCACGGCTACTACATTGAGGTCTCACGCCTGAGTGCCGACAAGGTGCCTGCCGAGTATGTACGCCGTCAGACCCTCAAAAACAGTGAGCGCTATATCACCCCTGAGCTCAAGGTACTTGAGGAAAAGACCCTGTCTGCCAGGACCCGCTGTCTGCAACTGGAAAAGGAGCTTTATGACCGCCTCATTGAGGAGCTCATTTTAGCCCTGCCACGTCTGAGCGCCTTTGCTCATAACATTGCCATGCTCGACGTTTCCCTGTCACTGGCCCGTGTGGCTCTCAAGCGCCACTATGTCAGACCGCAACTGAGCACTGACAGCCATATCAAAATTGTTGAAGGCCGTCATCCTGTGGTTGAGGCTATCAGCGACAGCCAGTTCATAGTCAACAGCCTTGAGCTTAACTCCCAGAAGTCGCTTGCTGTCATTTCCGGTCCTAACATGGGTGGTAAATCCACCTTTATGCGCCAGACAGCCCTGATTGCCATCATGGCCCGCATAGGCTCCTTTGTGCCGGCTACTGAGGCTGTAATTGGCGATATTGACCGTATCTTTACCCGTATCGGCGCCTCTGATGACCTGGCTTCAGGCCGCTCTACCTTCATGGTGGAAATGGAGGAGACTGCCACTATTGTCAATAACGCTACCGCCCACAGCCTGGTGATTATGGACGAGGTAGGCCGTGGCACTTCAGGTGCTGAAGGTGCAGCCATAGCCGAGGCCATTGTGCAGTTCCTGAGCCGCAAGGTGCGTCCTCTGACCATGTTTGCCACCCACTACACCGAGGTTACAGCTCTGGTGGAGAATTACGCCAATGCCTTCAACCTGTGCTTTAATGCCCGTGAGTTCAATGGACGCATGGTGTTCTTCTATACCGCTCAGCCAGGCCGTCAGTCCCGCTCCTACGGTATTGAGGTAGCCCGCCTGGCCGGTGTTCCGCCAGCCATTACCAAAAGTGCCATTGGCTTTTATAACGCCCGCACCAAGGAGCTTGAGTCAGCTGACATATTTACCGCTCCGCTGCTCAATCTCTCCGAGGACGCTCTGGAAAGCGGCGCTCAGGAAAGTGACAATGGTCAGGCTGCCGGCGATACCCAGGGAGCTCAGCTGGCTGAAGCACTGCGCAATGCCAATGCTCACATTGCCAGCCTCGAGGCTCGCGTGTTTGAAAGCGAGGCTGCCAAAGCCACTCTCGAGCATGAGCTCAAGGCCTCACATGAGCTGCGCTATGTCATTGCCACCATCGACCTCAACAGCCTTACCCCGCTTGAGGCTCTTAATACCTTAAGCCGCCTCAAGGAGAGCCTGCGCTCACGCGAGGAATAAGGCCATATCCATGGCCGTGGCTTTGCCATGGCCGCAGGTCTGGTCCGGCACCGGTCGCAGCATGGGGCCGGGCAACAAAAAAGCTCCTGTCACCTTGTGGTGGCAGGAGCTTTTTTTTTGTTGTGCCGAACCTGGAAGCACGGCCCCGCAAGGGGCGTGCTTACTTGGGCTATTTTGGCAGGTAGCTGACCGGATTTACGGACTGACCACGGTAGCGGATTTCAAAGTGCAGACGTGGTGAGGCGGCATCGGTATTACCCATGCGGGCAATGTGCTGACCGCGCTTTACCTTCTGACCTTCCTTGACCAGCATGACGTCGTTGTGGGCATAGGCTGACAGGTACTCATTATTGTGATTGATGATAATGAGGTTACCAAAGCCACGCAGAGCGTTGCCTGAATAAACTACCTGACCGTCAGCTGCAGACAGAATGGCCTGGCCACGGTTACCGGCAATATCGATACCCTTGTTGCCCTGCTCGGCAGTGGAGAACTGCTCGATAACCTTGCCTGAGGTTGGCCATGACCAGGTAACACCGGCTACCTTGCGGGTCTTGGAATTAACAACAGGAGTCTGGGCTACAGGTGGAACCTTGTTAACAGCCGGAGCCTGAGCGGCAGGCTTGCCAGGCTGGGTGGCAGCTGGAGCCTTCTGAGGAGTGGTCTGGGCAATCTGAGACTGCTGACCTGCTACCGGTACTTCAGCCGGGCGGGCTGGCTGAGGACGGCTGGTGTCCTGAGAGTTCTCACGGCTGAGCAGAATTCTCTGACCTACAGTGAGATTGTATGGAGGCTCAAGATTGTTAACACCTGCAAGGAAGGATACAGACTGATTGTTCTTGCGGGCAATGGAGTAGAGAGTATCACCCTTCTGTACTACATAGCTTGGAGCACGCTGGGACTGCAGCTTTAACAGCAGTACCTGACCAAGGGCCAGATTGTATGGTGGCTCGATATTGTTGATACGGGCAAGAGCGTGGTAATCAAGACCATAGCGGAAAGCGATGGAATACAGGGTATCGCCCTTGATAACCACATAGCGCTCAGGCAGAGGGCCCAGAGCCTTGACCTGTCCTGCACGGGTCTCAGGAGCACCCACGGCAGTGGTGGAGGCAGCAGGAGCGGCAGCACGGGTCTCGATGGAGCGCTGCATGGCGGCTGAATTGGATACGTCCTTTGAGGCCTCAGCGCTGTCAACAAGCAGCCAGTTGCCTGAAGAGTCAGATGGCTGGGCAGCTGATGCCAGCTGAGCAGGGGAGCCGGTGCCTGCAGCTCCGGCAGCGGCAGCCGGGGTACTGTTCTGGGCAATGAGGTCACCCTGTGGCAGAGCGCTGGAGGCGCTACCAGCGGTGGCGGTGCCAGCGGTTACCTCTGGCAGAGGACCATCAGGTACGCCACCGATAAGGGAGCCGCCCTGGACATCATCGTAACCGGCAAGGCTGTTGCCAGTGTAGGTAACAATGTTGTCCTCTACAGGCATGACTGTGTCATAGCCTGTGGACTGAGAAGGGAGGGCTGATACAGCCGGAGACTCAACTGGGGTTTCTAAAGGAACATCGGTGAGCACAGGGGCAGTGTTGTTAACAGCACGCTGTGCCTGCTGGGCAGCAGAGTTCACTGTGGCCTGAGCACGGGTCACATCAACGACGCGGCCCTGGCTGTAATTCTGATTAGAGGTCTCGCATCCTGTGACTAAAGACACTAATACAGAAAGTAAGGTCATGCTAATCATTGTTTTCATCAACTTTATCGGCCCTCTCCTTGCAACTCTTCGGATACAGGTCAGGACATTTTCCATCAAAAATCTGCACACAGCATTACGGTCAGAGCCGGAGGTGCTGTGCTGCAGCCTGGCAGCACCTGTGCTGATTATATGCAGCAATGGCCTGTCAGCTGCCCCAAGACAGCCGGGCCTTTATGCTGGTCCTGTTCAACACCAGGTGCAGAGAACCTGACGGTCCATGAACAGGGTGCAAAACGCCTGCATATGTTCACAAACTCCCCATGCTCTCCAGGAAATATCGCAGATCTTCCCGCTTTGCAGGTACCGGGCATTAAACCTCATGCTCAGCACCCTGGCAGCAGCCTGACCGGGCATACTCCCATGTCATCCGGACAGCCTGGCAGCTATTCATACTGATGAATTACCGCTGTTGATCTTGTGCGATCTGATCAGTATATCAAGATAGCACCCCTACTTTATACAATTATCGCTATTTAGCTGTCCATATCAGCCCCAATGCCCCATCAGCAATCACAGCCCGGGCGCGCTCCGGTCCACACTGACAGCTCCGGCGTGCGCCACGCGCTGTGGCCGCAGGCCGGATATGCCGGCGGCAGCGGCGGCCAGGCCGAGCCCGTGGCTGCAGCAGCGGCCGCGTGGATCAGGCAAGGCAGCTGCGGACATGAAAAAGGGCGGCCTTGAGGGCCGCCCGGGCACCGGCTGCTGCCGGCTGCTGATACTGTACAAATTATTATGGTCTCATCTCAGACCTGTGTGCCTAAATCATCATCTTGTAGCCGATATAGCCCACCAGCAGGATGACGCAAGCCCAGCCGATGTAATCGATATAGCGGCGAATGGCGTGCTCCATCTTCTCACCGCCATACATGATGATACCGGCCTCAAGGAAGAAGCGCAGACCACGGCCCACCAGGGATATAAGGACGAAATTGATAATGGTAAGCATGCCGACGGAGCCGGTGCTGGCCACGCTTTCGGCGGCAACCACACCTGTGGTGACGGCAATGACCTTGTAAGGCACAGGGGTAAAGGCGCCGATGAAGATCATCAGAATACCGTACTCCATCGTGAACCATTCACGAACCTTTTCCATGGAGGCCTCGTAGTTGAGCCATCTGATAAAGTCGGCAATCCACGGATCATAAATGAAGTAGCCAAGGTAATAGCCCACTACCGCACCAAGCACTGAGGTGATAACAGTAATGGCTGCGTAATACAGGGAACGCTCAGGACGGGCAAGGCACATTGGTGCCAGCATGACATCAGGAGGGATAGGCCAGAAAATGGATTCAATAAAGCTGTTCAAACCAAGAAAGAGCGGAGCTTTACGATGCTTGGCAAGTTTGATACAGATTTCGTAAAGGCCGGAAAAAAGATTCAACTTCACGGGATATACCTACGAGCACAGTCAGAAATGCTAACCAGATATGGCAGGCCAGCCACAACTGCAGGCCCGACAGCGCACCTATTCTAAATCATAAAACCCAGTTGAATATGAGCATGCCCGCCATTTTTCAATTCGCTCCGCCATAGCCCTTAAAACAGTCAGGCCCGGCCGGGCAGTATCTTCTGCCAGGATGGGCCTGTCTGTGGCGCCGGGCCTGTCGGCCCTGGCAAGACCGTCGGCCATGGCAAGGCCGTCGGCTGCAGCATGCGCGCCGGCGGACTTGCCTTAGGCTGGCGATCAGCGCTTTTTATCGAGCAGTACTACAGCCTCACAGGCAATGCCTTCCTTGCGGCCGACAAAACCCAGCTTTTCGGTGGTAGTGGCCTTGACGCTGACCTGGCTCATATCAACGCTCAGATCCGAGGCAATATTGGCGCGCATCTGCGGCTCGTAAGGAAGCATCTTTGGCACCTGGGCAATGATGGTAATGTCGATATTGCCCACCACATAGCCCATGTCGGTAACACGCTTGTACACATCACGCAGCAGAATACGACTGTCGATATTTTCAAACTTGTCATCATTGTCAGGATAGAGCTGACCAATGTCGCCCAGAGCCAGGGCACCGAGCAGGGCATCACAAAGAGCATGGAGCACCACATCACCATCAGAATGGGCAATCAGACCCTGCTCATGAGGCACAGCTACGCCACCGAGCATGCATGGGCCCTCACCGCCAAAGCGATGCACATCAAATCCATGTCCAATTCTCATAAACAGTTCCTTATCTGAGCATGTGATTTCGTGAGCCTGACTGCGCCGCCCTGTGTGCAGCACCTGCCAGGCAAAATAAAGCCCCGCACAGCAGAGGGGCGGTCAGGCAGAGCGTCTCTGCCGTTTTATCATCCCGGTCCGGGGCGCCCTGGGGCGCCCTTTGGCTCCAGGCCGGGCCCTGGTCTGTACCAGGGAAGGCCATGGCCGCGCCTGGCCCTGCCAGGAACAGGGCTGCCTTGCCCCTGCTGCCATCAGCTTTGCTGCTGAGGCAGACAGATATTAATCAGGGCCTGAGCCATGACAAAGTCGGATGGCTCGGTGAGCTTGAAGTTCAGGGAGGAGCCTTCGACCAGCAGCACGCGGTGACCGGTATTTTCCATGGCTGAGGCTTCATCGGTAATGGCAAGGCCCTGCTCATTGCAGCTTTCAATGGCTTTAATGAGATCAGCGGTCAGGAACAGCTGCGGAGTCTGGGCTCGCCACAGCACGCTGCGATCAACGGTGCGCTCCACAGCAAGGGCACTGGCTGCAGCGCCCGCCGCAGCGGCTGAGGCGGCAGCGGCGGCGCCGTCGGCGGCGTCAGCTGCCGGGGCAGGCTGCACCGGCTGGCTGTGCTTGATAGTATCGGCCACCCTGCAGGCCAGCACTGATCCGCATACGGTCTGCTCAGCACTCATGCCTGACAGTCTGCACTCTTCGATGACCTGCATGGTCTGAATAAGCATATTTTCCAGATCGTGACAGGTAAAGAAAGGACGGGCGGCATCATGAACCATGCACCAGCGGGAGCTTACAGCCTTAAGGCCGCAGAGAACCGAGTCGGAGCGCTCCTTGCCGCCATGGACAATGCGCAGTCGGTCAAGGCTGGTCAGCAGTGAGCTTTTGATGTACTCATCTTCAGGTGAGACCACCAGGATAACATTGCGTACCAGCGGCCAGCACAGCAGTCTGAGCACAGTATGCTCAAGCACGCTGCGTGAGCCCAGCATCATGTACTGCTTGGGCATGCCCGCATTCATGCGCGCCCCCACACCGGCTGCAGCCACTACCACATCAATCATGCCGTAGTGATAGAAGAAAGGGTACAGAGTATTGGCCGGCATGATGAGCTCATCGCTCAAATCATCCTTATCAAGGACCTCAGGCACTGCCTGCTCAGCGCTGCTGGCACTGGCGGCGCCATCGGCGCTGTCAGCTGCAGCACTGCCCTCAGGGGCAGGTGCAGCTGAATCTGCCGGGGCGGCAGTCTCCGGTGCTGCGTCCGGAGCCGCATCCGGGGCCGCGTCAGATGGCCGGGAGTCTGCGGCCGGCTGGGCGGCATCGCTCTTAGTGCCGGGATCAGACTCGGCGCCGGGCACGGACTCAAGGGCGTAGAAATTCCAGAGCTTTTTCTGGACTGCTGGGGGCAGGCTGGTCATGGCCCGGGGCAGCTCACCTATCACCGGGCCTGAAGAGCCCCCGTATGGTGAGGTCGAGGTCAGATTGCGCAGGGCCTGGTCCATTTTCATACAGTCACCGGTAAAGAGGCTCATCTGTCCGTTGCGGGTCAGCCTCGTGATCATGGAGTCGACCTGCTCATCGCTCAGGCCGGTTTTGCGCATGATATAAGGGCGTCCTGGAGGACAGGTCTCCATCTCAGCCTCATCGTCGGTAGCATACCAGGCGGAAAATTCGTAAGTACGGTCGTCGTTGCGGTGAAATCTGGTAATGATACCCATGGCACCCCCTGTCAGCCCCTGAGGGCATTAAACTCAACTGTCTGAGCCTGAAAGACAATGTGAAAACTAAGCCAGGTCGGCATCCTCTCCGACCTGCGTGTGAAGTGCAGCCCATGGCTACAGCCATGGCGCCGTGCCACTGGCTACGTCCACTGGTCGCTGCCAGCCCATGTCCACAGCTGCTTGCCGCTGCCTTCCCGTAGCCAAAGCTCATGGCCCCTGATGGCCCGTGGCAACAGTAGCCCGTGGCACAGACAGGCCTTGAGCCGGGCATGCGACAGCGCCCGCCGGGACAGACGGCTCATGCCTCATAAGGGCACAGTATCATCAAAATAACATGCTTCACTGAGGTATGGCCACTGTGTATGCTCATATTTACCATAATGTGGCCTTAAAAGGCCCCATTACCATATGGGCTGGAACTGCGGCCGGAGCTGGTATGCAAGTAAAAATATGTGAGCGTATGGGTGGCCTGCAGGCAAGGCGGGAATGGGGCGGATTGAGATGGGCAAAGGCCAGGGGCCCGGGCTGATTGCGGGCATGCTTTGCAGGAGACGGGGCGGCAGGATGCGCGCGGGGTGCGCAGCAGCGGGACGCTGCAGCGCAGCGCGGCGGGACAGCGCAGCTGTGCTCAGCCGTGTGACTGGGAGGTGATTAGCGCAGGGGCATGGATCGAATCTTTTCTTCGCTGGCAAGAACGCGGTAGAAGCGCTCATTAGGACGGATAAGGCCCAGCTCGGAACGGGCCAGCTCCTCGACAGCTATGGAGCCCTGCTTGAGATCGTTAATCTGATCAGCTACGGCCTGATTGCGCTTTTGCAGATAAAGGGCTTTTTCCTGCTCTTTTTCCAGCTGCATGGCTACAGTCTTGTACTGCTTGATGCCATTGTGGCCAAAGAACAGATCGTAAACCAGAAAACAGCCTACCAGAGCCAGAACACAGGCTATGACTTTCACAGGGACCTCCGGAAAATGAGCAGACACTGCCTGTGGGCGTGAACGTGCGCAAGGGCGCGCAGGCGTGCGCGGTTGCACGTGCGCAGGGGTGCGCAGTCGCAGGCGCGCGTGCGCGTGGGCGCATGCCGGGCAGATGATGTGCCGTCCGGGCTGGCCGGCCTTTCATTTTTTGGCGGGCAGCCTGAGACTTTTTCAGAGCTAAATACTCCACGCTCTGTGCGCGCATATTATGCCACGACCTGCACTGCAGATTACGCCCTGCACAGCATTTTTACCACAAGGCCGACAGCTGCGGGCTGGCAGACCATGGCTGCCTGTCGGACGGGCATAAAAAACGCAGCCGAAGCTGCGTTTTTTTTTATGGTCCGGGGCAGGGGCGCTGCGGCTACCTGCCATCAGGATATCAGTTCTGCTCCTGATGCTTGCGGGCAGCGGCAATAAAGCCACGGAATAATGGGTGGCCGTCGCGAGGATTGGAGGTGAACTCAGGGTGGAACTGAACACCGATGAACCATGGGTGGTCAGGGATTTCAATAATCTCGACCAGCTTGTTATCGGTAGACAGACCGGCTACCTGCAGACCGGCATCGGTAAGCTGAGAAACCAGCTTGTTGTTAACCTCATAGCGGTGACGGTGACGCTCGACAATATCATCCTTGCCATAGAGCTCACGGACACGGGTACCGGCCTTGAGGTGGCATAACTGACCGCCAAGGCGCATGGTGCCACCAAGGTCGGACTTGTCAGAGCGAACCTCAACATTGCCGTCCTCATCAATCCACTCGGTGATAAGGCCTACTACAGGGTATGGAGTAGTGGTATCGAACTCGGTGGAGTTGGCCTTGTCCATGTGGGCAACATTACGGGCATACTCGATAATGGCCACCTGCATACCAAGGCAGATACCAAGGTATGGGATTTTGTTCTCACGGGCATAGCGGGCAGCAATGATCTTACCCTCAACACCACGGCTGCCAAAGCCGCCTGGAACCAGGATAGCATCTACATCCTGCAGCAGCTCCTCACCACGGGACTCTACGTCCTCAGAGTCGATGTACTTGATGTTAACTGACAGCTGATTCTTCAGACCGCCATGCTTTAAGGCCTCGTTAATGGACTTGTAGGCATCAGGCAGTTCAATGTACTTGCCCACCATACCAATGGTAACTTCGCCCACGGTATTGGCCTGCTGATAAAGCACATTCTCCCAGGAGCTTAAATCGGCTTCCTGACAGTCGATGTGGAAGCGATCCACTACCAGCTGATCGAGGTACTGGCTCTTGAGCAGGGCTGGAATCTTGTAGATAGAGTCCACGTCCTTGAGGGAGATTACAGCACGCTCCTGAACATTACAGAACATGGCAATCTTGTGACGCTCGTGAGCAGGAATGATACGGTCAGAGCGGCAGATCAGGATATCAGGCTGAATACCGATGGACAGCAGCTCCTTTACAGAGTGCTGGGTAGGCTTGGTCTTGACCTCACCTGAAGTCTCCAGATAAGGAACCAGGGTCAGATGCATGAACAGAGCGTTTTCACGGCCGATTTCCACAGCCAGCTGACGGATAGCCTCGAGGAATGGCAGAGATTCGATGTCACCTACAGTACCGCCAATTTCCACAATGGCAATCTGATTGCCCTCAGCGCCGGCAAGGATACGCTCCTTGATGGCATTAGTGATGTGTGGAATTACCTGGATGGTAGCACCCAGATAGTCACCACGGCGCTCCTTGCGGATCACGTCAGAGTAGATACGGCCGGTGGTGAAGTTGTTACGGTGAGACATCTTGGTACGGATGAAGCGCTCATAGTGACCAAGGTCAAGATCGGTCTCGGCACCATCTTCGGTAACGAATACCTCACCATGCTGAATTGGGCTCATGGTGCCCGGATCAACATTGATGTAAGGATCCAGCTTCATCATGGTCACCTTAAGACCACGAGCCTCCAGTACTGCTGCCAGAGATGCAGCTGCAATGCCCTTACCAAGGGAAGAAACTACGCCTCCGGTAACGAATATAAGCTTGGCAGAAGAAGAATTAGCTGACATGAATCGCTCCAAAGTAGATGCAAAATTTGACCGGTCATTATAGCATACCGGCCCCCGTAAAATTGCTTATTTTTCGGCCTTAATCCCCGCCACTGCCAAAGGTCCGGCACCGGAGCACGCACCCGGCATGCGCCCCTGGCGGCGCCCCTGCCACACATGACGGCGCGCTCCTGCAGGTCCCCGGCCACGGCCGCCTTACGCTCTGCCTGGCACCGCATGGCGCAGCGCAGGGCCGCCGGCCTTGCGCTGCGCCAATAAAAAACGCACCTGGGGCGGTGCGTTTGTTTGACTGACATGGGCTGGACGGTCGCAGCCCGGGCGCGGCAGCAGCACTGACGGGCCCGGGGCCGGGATTTGCCTTACGCGGCTATGGCCTTACAAGTGAGGCCATCAGACGCGGGAGGCTGAGCGCACCTGCTTGATTTCGTTTAATTTTGTCAGCACTCGGGTCAGGGCTGGCAGATTAACCAGCATGAGGTCAATGTCGATGATGGAAAGATCCTTGGCCCTGTCGGTGTGTGAGCGCACGCCGGTGACATTGATCTTTTCATTGGCAATGACAGTGGTGACGTCACGCAGCAGACCTGAGTAATCTGAGGCCACTACCTTGATGGTGACGGTAAAGCCAGTGGCACTGGCCTCCTCGCCCCACTGGCTTGAAACCACACGCTCAGGGTTTTTCTTCATCAGTCCGCGCAGCTGAGCACAGTTGGCCTTGTGAATGGAAATGCCGCGTCCCTGGGTAATAAAGCCAATGATTTCATCGCCAGGAATTGGCTGACAGCATTTGGCTATATGGGTCATCATGGTACCAATACCGTTGACCACAATACGGCCCTTGTTATTGGCATGACGCTCACGCAGCTGCTGGCTGGTCTTTTCGGTGATAAGCGAGGTCAGCTCAAGGTTTTTGGAAGCCTCATTGCGCTTGAAGACACGTTCTTCAAGGAAGGAGATGATCTGATTGACCTTGATGTCACCGGCACCAACGCCGGCATAAATGTCATTTACTGTTCTGACATTGAAGCGGGCAATCTTTTCCTTGAGGAAAGCTGCTACCTGATCCTTGTTCAGACCAATACCATGACGGGTGACCTCACGCTCGATGATATCGTCACCGGCCTGGACATTTTTGTCATAGTCAACCTTGCGGAACCAGTTAACCACCTTGGCACGGGCTCGTGAGGTCTTGAGATAGCCATTATCAGCATTAATCCAGTCGCGGCTTGGATTTGGCTCTTTCTGGGTGATGATTTCCACCTGCTCACCGGTCTTGAGCTTGTAGGTATAAGGCACAATGCGGCCATCCACCTTGGCACCGATACAGCGGTGGCCAATCATGGTGTGCACCTGATAGGCAAAATCCAGCGGAGTGGCACCGGTAGGCAGATCCACCACCTCACCGCGCGGAGTAAACACGTAGATACGGTCCTCAAAGACCTGCTTGCGGAACTCATCGAGCAGAGCACCGGATTCGACCATGTCATCACGCCACGCCAGCAGCTTGCGCAGCCAGTTGATGCGCTGCTCCACACCTGATCCAAGGCCGCCACCTTCCTTGTACTTCCAGTGCGCAGCCACACCAAGCTCAGCCATCTGATGCATGTCGTTGGTACGCATCTGAATTTCCACGGCCTTATGGCCGTCGCCATAGACTACGGTGTGAATGGACTGATAGCCGTTAGGCTTAGGATTGGCGATATAGTCGTCAAATTCCTTTTCAATGTGTTCCCAGCGGGAGTGAATAATACTCAGGGCAGCGTAGCAGTCCTCGATGCGCTCGACCATGACACGCACGGCGCGCACATCATAGAGCTCCTCATAAGGCAGATGCTTGCGCTGCATTTTGCGCCAGATACTGTAAATATGCTTTGGACGGCCATAGACCTCGGCATTTTTGATGCCGTTGTCACTGAGAAGCTGCCTGAGCTCGGCTACGAAATTCTCGATATAACGCTCACGCTCGACACGCTTTTCACCAAGGTCCCGGGCAATTTCCTTATAGTCCTCAGGATGGAGGAAGCGGAAGGCCAGATCCTCAAGTTCCCACTTGAGCTGACCAATACCCAGACGGTTGGCCAGAGGAGCGTAGATATTGGCAATCTCACGGGCAATGGCCAGCTTGGTCTCATCATCGGCATACTTGGCTGCGCGGATAACAGCAATACGCTCAGCAAGCTTGATGACCACGGCACGTACGTCATCGACCATGGAGAGCATCATGCGGCGTACACGGTCTACCTGAGTTTCAGCACTCTTGTTGGAGTTGAAATTCTGCAGGAAACGGATAGCCTCCATGTCCTTGACCTTAAGCAGCAGCTTGCGTATGCCCGGACCGAAAACTTCCTCGACATCATCAAGATCAAGAGCACGGGATTCAAATGGAGGGTAGAGGAAGGCCACCATCAGCGAATCGAGATCCATATTCAAGGTCATGAGAATGGAAATGATTTCAGCTGACAGATTGGTAAGCGAACGAGGGTCAATAATGCCAGAACGCATACGTCCGTTGAGATTGCCCTGAGGCAAAGAGGCAGCACTGTCATCAGGCTGCGTGGCGCTGCCGCGTCCGCCCTGGCCGCTGCCGGCACCATTGCCGCCGTTGCCGCCATGGCTCTGAGCCACCTTGCTGTTATGGGCCTCCAGACATTTGATTACATACTCATGACAGTGGGCCAGCTTTTCCTTGTGCTCCTGGGGCAGATTAAGGCCGGCAGCCCAGGGCTCAAAATCAAAAGAGGCCTCGTGGGTATCGCGTAAAGCAACCATGGGAAAACTCCTGTTAGCTGACAGTTGTCAAATGAGCATATGTCTGATGATGTGCGCAGCCGCGCTGCTGCAGCTGCAGGGGCCGGGCACTGGCGCGGCAGCGTCGCTGCAGCCGCCGCACCGTGGCCGCAGGCGTCCAGTGCCTATGAGCTTATCATATCAGGGCGCCAGCGGCCCTGACCATGACGGGACGCAACACTCATGCCCCCTCAAAGGGCATGTCCGGGCACAATGGTAGTGCATATCCGTCATGGCATGGCCATGTCTGGGCAGGCCAGCCCGCTGGCAGTCGTTCCAGGTACCAGGCTGCCTCAGGGCTTTGTTACTTGCCCTCGTTGCGGGTAAAGACCAGCATGATTTCCAGATGGGATGTGCGCGGGAACATGTCGATAGCGCCCCATGACTGCAGGGTGTAACCGGCACTGACCAGAGTGGTGGTGTCGCGGGAGGCGGCCAGTGGATTGCAGGAAATCATGACAATCTTGCCAGGCTTAATCTTGCTCATGTAGCCCACGGCGCGCTTTGCGCCCATGCGGCCCGGATCCATGACCACCACGTCATAGTTTTCTTTGGCCCACAGCTGAGTTTCAAAGGCCTCTTCAAGGTCGGCAATGTAAAAACGGGCACGCTCAGGGTCGATGCCGTTGGCTGCGGCATTGTCATTGGCACGGCGCACCATGTCAGAGACGATATCAACACCTGCTACCTGAGCACCTGCTTTGGCCACTGGCAGGGAGAAATTGCCCAGACCGCTGAACAGGTCGAGCACCTTCATGTCAGGATTTGGAGCAATCTCCTTGAGAACCTGCTCTACCATGGCCTGATTCATGGCGCCATTAACCTGCACGAAGGATGATGGCGAGCAGGCAATGCGGCAGTCATGGGACATTACATAAAGCTGATGCTCTTCATCCTCATAAATAACACGCTCGCGCACTACTTCAGTGTCATCAAGCTGCTTATAAGGCTCCAGCACGGACATGACAGTGCCATGCTCCTTGCCAAAGTCACGCAGCAGCTGCTCATCATCAGCGCCCAGCACACAGGTCATGCGCAACAGTACGCCTGCGGCACCATCGGTATCCAGCAGCTCAACATGGCCAATGTTCTTACGGGCTGTCATAGCGTTTACAAGACCTTTTAAAGGCTCAAGCAGGCTGTTGTTGCGCTCAGTCAGAACTTCACAGAAGGTAACAGGTATCAGATCCTGAGTACGGCCCTCACGGAAACCAAGGTGCATCTTGCCGTGGTCAGCACGTATGGCCAGACGGCAGGCACGACGATAGCCTGTTTCCTCGCCGCTGATGCAGAACACTGGTCTGGCAATGGCATCAGCTGCCTGACGGCTGAGCTCATTGAGCTCCTTGAGACGGGCGGCATTTTTGGCTGCAGCCTGCTTTTGAGCCAGAACCTGCTTGATGGTGCTGTTGCGGCCCAGACGTGATGAACCCTGAGACTTGCTGGCCTTGGCTGAGCTGGAGGTCAGGGTACCCTGAGCCACACTGCGTGAGAGCAGAGAGCCAATACCCTCAATCTTGGCCTGCAGTGACATGGCAGGAGGCAAATGCTCCAGAGGGCAGCCGCCGCACTGATCCTGCAGCGGACAGGACTGAGCACGGCGCTCAGGTGAGGTCTCAAGATACTTGGACACACGGCCGGAGCGGGACTTGTCTTTGGAGGCCAGAGAACCGGCAATAATGGCATTGCCTGATTCAGGAACTACACGGGCGCTTTCACCGGGCATGAGGTTATCAACAAAATAGACCATGCCATCCTTTTTACAGACACCGCGACCCTGGATATCAAGGCTTTCGCACTTAAGCTCCAGAGCTTTGGCTGCACCAGTCTTCTTTTCTGCTTTATAAAAACTAACCATAACGTGCTCAATCAAAAATAAATCTTAATCAGGCTGCAGCACAGTCTGCAGTCCGCCCGCCCGCTCCTGCCGCCGGAACATCCGGCCCTGCAGACGGCCCGACCCGAAAACCACTGTCTCAGGCCTGTAAATCAAAGTCTTCAGGCAAAATTGCCCGTCTATTGTAACGGCCCGCGCCGCTCACACCAAATCATCCCCGTCCCGCCATCCCTGGTCCAGAGGACCAGCGCATCACCTGCCGGCCCGGCAAACGCCAGGCCCCGGCCCCAGGGCGCAAGGCCCAGGGCGCCATGCCTACATGTCGCCTGCCCTGCGTGCAGCTCCACGTCCAGTACGGCCACCGGCACTCCTTGCCTTACGGGCTGAGCTGCCACTTGCAGACCCGGCGTCAGCCCCTGCTGCACTGTCAGCGCTGCTAACGGAGTCGTCGGCAGAATACTGTTCCACCTCAAAGAGAGTTCCGGCAAACACATCGCCAAAACTGTCCTGGCCTGAGAGCATGGAACCGGGCATATCACCGCCCATACTGATATCCTCAAGCATGTCCATTACGCCATCGACGGCACTGAAGCCGTCACCACCTGACACATCGCCATAGGATTTGGCAATTCTGTCCTCAGCGCCCGCACCGGCACTACGTCCGCCAGCAGCGCGTCGACCAGCGCTCGCAGCACTCTTACGACTGCGTCCCGCAGCAGCAGACGACTGAGCTGTCTTCCTGCGCGCACGACTGCCAGCGACCTTTTTGACCGGCACCTCAGGCAGGTCCCCATCCTGACCAGTGCCCTGAGCCGCAGCGTCAGCATCCGCCTCTGGCTGAGGTTCACCCTGCTCAGCACTGTCAGATGCAGCTTCGTCGGATGCTTCGGCAGCTGGCTCTGGCAGTGGTTCGTCCTGCTCGGTGCTTTCGGCTGCTGCTTCGGCAGCAGTCTCTAGCTGTGGTTCGTCCGACTCAGTGTCTTCTGCGGCAGCCTCGGCAGCTGGCTCTGGCTGTGATTCATCCTGCTCAGTGCTGTCGGCTGCTTCGGCATCTGGCTCTGTTTGTGGCTCGTCCGGATCAGAGCTGTCGGCTGCTGCTTCGGCAGCTGGCTCTGGCTGTGCCTCGATCGGCTCAGTGTCTTCTGCGGTAGCCTCGACAGCTGGCTCTGGTTGTGACTCGTCCGGATCAGTGCTGTCGGCTGTTACTTCGGCAGCTGGTTCTGGCTGTGGATCGTCCGGCTCAGAGCTGTCAGCGACTGTTTCGGCTGCTGGCTCTGGCAGTGGCTCATCCGGCTCAGAGCTGTCGGCTGTTACTTCGGCAGCTGGCTCTGGCAGTGGTTCGTCCTGCTCGGTGCTTTCCGCTGCAGATTCGGCAGCTGGCTCTGGCTGTGGCTCGTCCGGCTCAGAGCTGTCAGCGGCAGTTTCGGCTGCTGGCTCTGTCTGAGGCTCATCCAGGTAAGCACTTTCAGATGCAGCTTCGTCGGATGCTGCGGCAGCTGGCTCTGGCAGTGGTTCGTCCTGCTCAGAGCTGTAGACGGCAGCTTTGACAGCTGGCTCTGGCTGAGGTTCGTCCTGGATACTG
This sequence comes from Anaerobiospirillum sp. NML120511, assembly GCF_023050955.1. Classification (NCBI taxonomy): domain Bacteria; kingdom Pseudomonadati; phylum Pseudomonadota; class Gammaproteobacteria; order Aeromonadales; family Succinivibrionaceae; genus Anaerobiospirillum; species Anaerobiospirillum sp. NML120511. The sequence goes on along the minus strand of NZ_JALKIK010000050.1, from coordinate 9,235 downwards.
GATGCGCCTGTGACCGGGGTTACCTGCAATGAAGATGGCTCATCTGCTGACAGGTCGACAACGGCAGGGCTGGCGTCCATGTCCAGTATGGCTGTTGTGCTGCTCTGTGCAGCTGAGCTGTCAGTCTGGGAGTCAGCTGGTGCCTGGCTGTTGTCCTTATCGTTGTCCTGGGAGGCGGACTGGGCCGGATCGCTCAGGTTCAGGGTGCTGTCCTGAGAGGCAGTGACTGCTGACGCCTCCTGTCCCTGGTCGATATTGAGCTGCGGTAAGTGCGCCTGACCTTTTTCAAACTCAGGGATGTCCTCATAGTCATCATCTGACTGGGCTGCCCGGGAGGCAAACTGGGAGACATAGCGTGGACCACCGGAAGGCACAATGTCCTCTATCAGACGGGCCCCCTCGCCTCCCTGCTCAAAATACGGATTGCTCTGGCCGCTGGCAAAGTTCATGGCGGCCTGAATTACAGGATTGGCTGCCGGGCCGCGCTCAGCGATCTGAGCGCCCTGGGCAGCTGCAGCTGGTTCTGCAGCTGGTGCTGGTGCCTGTGGCTCCTGCTGCTGTGGCTGTGCAGGAGTCTGCAGCGCCAGACTCCAGGCAGGAGGCGGAACGTCAGCTGCACCTGGGGCATTAAGAGCAAGACTCCAGGCAGGCGGTGGCACCTGGTCGGCAGCCGGTGCCGGAGCAGGTGCTGCAGCTGATGCGGAAGCAGCTGGTGGCACCGGCTGCGAGGCCGGCGTCAGGGCTGCCGGTTCTGCAGATGCCGGAGCGGCTGCAGGCTGTAAGGCAGCTGCAGGTGCGGAGCTGTCAGCGGCCGGGGCCTGGGCCGTGGTCTGCTGAGGCTGCGGGGCGCAGGCGGCACAGGCTGGCTGTGCCGCTGCTGCGGCAGCGTCAGCTGCAGCTTTGGCGGCGGCCTTGCTGGCGCGCAGCTGATTGTATTCGCGGTACATGCGGCGGCTCACCACTTCGCGGCCATTGAGCAGACGGTTGATAATGGCAGAGGTCAGAGCCTTGGCATTTTTGGAGGAGTCTGGAAATTTGTGGGCAAAGCTGATGATGTCCTGAATCTCATCGCCGGTTAATACCGGGCCCATGAAATCACCGGCACAGGTGTAGTACTTCTGCAGCAGCTCGTCCTGCTCTGTGTTTACTGCAGCGGCCCTGTTTTCATAGCCCATGTGGCCTGCATGGCCATAGCTCATATTGCGTGGAGTGCTCTCCATGCGACGGCCCCTGACACGGGACTTGGAGAACAGCAGACCGTCATCGCTGTCGTCAGCATGGCTGTCGTAGCCGTCATAGCCCGATGAATCCTCATTCCAGGAGGATGGGGATGAGGTAAAAGACGATGAACTGCGGCCGCCATTACGGCCCATGTTCATGGCCTTTTCAAAAAGGTATTCATTGTAGCGGACAAAGCCCGATCCAAAGCAGAAACGGTAGGTCTCGCGGGTTTTGAGCATGCGGCCCTGATCATCCCAGAGGCTCAGTGAGTAGCCCAGCTGTGCCAGCAGCTCAAACTCAAAGCGGCGCAGGCTGCTCTCCACGGCCTTACGCTGGGAAATGGCCTCCAGAGTGCCAATGTAGGTACCAAAGAATTTGACGTCGCCGTCACGGGAGCGGTACAGATGATGGAGCAGCTCGTTGACATACATGGCGCAGAACATCAGCGGCATAGGGTAGGAAAAGCCCTCATTGCTGCGCTCATAGTCCCGCAGAAAATACATGTCGCCCCGGCCCTGCACCAGGGTCAGATTCAGAGGCACAAAAGGCTGAAGCACGCCCTTGAGCGGAGAGTTTTTGTTAGCCGCACCACGGGCAATAACAGTCATGGCGCCATAATTAGGGGAAATGGCCTCTACTATGAGGCTGCTCTCCTGATATTCCCTGCTGTTGAAGATATAACAGGGCTCGTTTTCAATTATTGTGGCCATAACTCCAGTTCCTGCCTTTCTTCATGCCTTGTGCTGACCGCTGTGGTCCCCGATCCCGGTGCCGCTAAAGCACCACCTGTCTATTGCGCCCCGGCCTTACCGGCCCGTCCGCTGCGCAGTTCACTGCCGCCCCTGCCAGCTGCTCCTGCGGCGCCCGCGTCTGAGGGCCGCCTTGTCTGGCCTCAGGTGGCCCTGGGCTGGGCCGCCCGGGGCCATTCATCCCTGGGATGCTCCTCCATGGGCTGTGCCGTGTGACCCTGAGGTCCAGGCTGCACGGCTGCAGCAAGGACTGCCAGACTCAGGGGCATATGATAACCACAAAGAGCTGCGCCGGGCAGTTTTTTCGCTATTTTATCAGTATTGTCCCTGGCTCATGGGCACCTGGAACGTGCCAGGCAAGGGCCGGATGCCTGGATGCTTTGGCTGCTGCCATTAATGACAAAGCCAGACTCCTGGTCTGGCTTTGTCTGGCTAAGGACGCTGCTGCGGCCTGGCTGGCTGCCGTGGCAGCTGCAGCGCGGCGCAGCCGGGCGGGCCGGGCAGCTGTGGCGGTAATCAGTGCTGCTCGAAATCGGCGTAACCAAGGCTCTTGAGGGCACGCTCGTCGTCGGCCCAGCCGGCTTTGACCTTGACGAAAAGTGACAGGAAGACCTTGCCTTCGATGAGCTTTTCTATGTCGTGGCGGGCCTCGGAGCCGATAAGCTTGATGCGGCTGCCGCCGGCGCCAATGACCATTTTCTTCTGACCGGTGCGCTCTACCAGGATAGCGGCACTGATGCGGGTGGTACCATGCTCATCTTCCTTGAACTCCTCAATCTCAACACTTACTGAGTAAGGCAGCTCATCGCCCATCTGGCGCATCAGCTTTTCTCTGATGATTTCGGCAACCATGAAGCGGGTGGAACGGTCAGTAATGCTGTCCTCGCTGTAGCAGTGAGGTCCCTCAGGCAGAGCCTGACGGATCATGTCCTTGAGCACCTCAAGATTGCTGCCCTTAAGAGCTGATACCGGAACGATTTCCCTGAAGTTGAGGCTGTCCTTGAGACGCTCAATCAGAGGCAGCAGCTTTTCCTTGTCGTCAAGCTTGTCCACCTTGTTGATGACCAGGACCACAGGAGCTGAAGAGCCCTCGAGCTTTGTGCGCACCATTTCGTCATCATCAGTCCAGAAGGTGGCATCGATAACCCATAAGATAAGCTCAACATCACCAAGGGATGACTCGGCAGCCCTGTTCATCAGACGGTTAATGGCCCTTTTTTCTACCTTGTGCAGACCTGGAGTATCCACGTACACAGTCTGGTAGATGCCGTCAGTATCAATACCCAGAACGCGGTTACGGGTAGTCTGAGGCTTGCGGGAGGTGATGGAAATCTTCTGACCAATAAGGTGATTCATCAGGGTAGATTTGCCAACATTAGGGCGTCCGACAATAGCTACGAAGCCAAACTTGCTCTGTTCCAAACTTCCTCTCCGGAAATAATCAAAAGTTTCAGCCGCTACTTTCACTTGCGGCTCAATACCAGGGCTGTGCCGCAGCACGGCACAGCCCTGGTGTCTGCCCGGCCCTGCCGGGCCCTGGGCGGTTACGGTCAGCCTGAATAAGGTCAGCTGAATACGGCCTGTCGAATGCGGTCAGCTGAATTACTGCTACTTGTGTGCTGCCAGGTATTCAAGCACGGAACTGGCTGCCTTCTGCTCTGCGCGGCGGCGTGAAGAACCCTTGCCTCTGAATACCATTTTGATGTCCTGAACGGTAACTGATACTTCAAATACCTGGTTGTTATCACTGCCCACAATGTTCTCAATGCGGTAGACCGGCAGCTCCTTGTGCTGGGACTGCAGCAGCTCCTGGAGAGCAGACTTTGGGTCCTTCTGGGAGACATTAGGGTTGATGGCCTGCAGTCTCCTGTCGAACCATCTGAGCACCAGGTGACGGACAATTTCAAACTGCTCATTGCTGTCGATGAAGATAGCGCCAATGATGGACTCTACGGCATCGGCAAGCAGGGAGTCACGACGGGAGCCGCCAGACTTGAGCTCACCCGGGCCCAGCAGCAGACAGTCACCTATCTTAAATTCACGGGCCATCTCGGCAAGGGTGGTCTCACGTACCAGTACTGAGCGCATGCGGGTCAGATCACCCTCAGGACTGTCAGGGAAAAGAGCAAAAAGCTCTTTGGCTATGATCATGCCCAGGATAGAGTCGCCCAGAAATTCAAGACGCTCATTGTGATGAGGTCCAAAGGAGCGGTGAGTAAGAGCCTGCTCCAGCAGGGAAATATCCTGGAAGGCATAACCAATGGTCTGCTCCAGGTGCTGGATGCGGTAAACAAAATTTATGTCTGTTGTCATCTCTTTGCCTGTTTGCAAAAAGTGCCCACCCTATAACCACCCCTGTGACCATAATGCCCCCTGATCTGCCCCATGCTGTGCTCATCAGTCTGAGGCTGTGCAAGGGCAGGCAAATCGTGCCCCTGTCAGGATTATGGGTAGAGTGACTATAGGGTGCCCACTGATACTGTCAAAAGGTGAGCTAAGACGTTCATCCCGGGACTTAAGCCTGCGGCAGCTGACGCTGCCAGTGGCAGCGGCAGCAGCTGCTGCTGGCCGGCCCGGGATGGACGCTGTTATGGCAGCGCCCGCATGTTCCCGGTCTGGGGCACATGCGGGCGCAGCGGTGACGGTATAACCGTCCTGTTATTTAAGTCCGCCTACACGGGAGAAACGTACGGCTGACGGAATGAATGATGGCAGGGCGCTGCTTTCATCTCTGTCAAACTCAAGAGACAGCCAGACGGCCACTGTCTTGCCCACGAGGTTCTCCTCAGGCACAAAGCCCCAGAAACGGCTGTCCTTACTGTTGTCACGGTTATCACCCATAACAAAGTAATGGCCCTCTGGTACTACCCATGAGCCCCTCATGGTGCCCTTCTGGCGGTAGAAATACTGAGACAGATCAGGTACACGAGGGTTGATCTGAATTCTGTGAGCTTCCTGACCGAGCTTTTCGTCAAAGACCAGATATTCCTCCTGGAAAGTGCCGCCGTCCACAGTAAGGGTGCCGGCCGGAGTGAGCTCCAGCGGCTGAGGGTCCTCACAGGCTGTGCCGCCCTCACCAGAGCGCACCTCTGAAGGGCTTACTGAGGCAATATTGCAGGCCTTGCGGATGTAGACACGCTTGTTGTCAAAGATAACCTCGTCGCCTGGCATACCAACGATACGCTTGATGTAATCGATGGACGGATCTTCAGGGTATTTGAACACGGCCACATCACCACGTTCAGGTTTGGAGGTCTCAATCCATACTCCATTGGTCAGAGGATTGCGGATGCCATAGGACCACTTGGACACGGCAATGAAATCGCCTGGCAGCAGGGTTGGCTCCATGGAGCCTGACGGAATGCGGAAAGGCTCAAAAACAAAGGCACGGAAGAGGAAAACAAAGAGTATTACCGGAAACAGTGATCCTATTGAGGTAACGGCACCTGTACCTTCCTTGATGCGGCGCTGATCCTTGCGGGACAGCTGCGGACAGGCCTCAAGGGCGTTTTTAAGAGCCTCAAGGCGTCCCGGACGCAGCTTGCGGTAGTCATAAGCATAGGCAATACCTGTGATTACCGTGGCTATGACCAGGATTAGGGAAAAAGTATTCATAAAATCAATCTGCAGCACTGGCAGAGCCCGGCGGCTCTGCTGCGTCTGTATTTTTAAGTGACTGGGCCTGTCAGCCCCGAAAGCACATCAGCCTGCACGCTCACAGGTCTGAAAGCACGTCAGCCTGAAAAAAGGTCCTGCCCCTGACAATGCCCCTCATGACGGGGGCTCATAACGGGGACTCAATATGAGGCCCTAATGATGAGCTCATGTCAGAAGATTATGCCTCAGCATTATTAGGTCCTGCACAGTCCCACTTCATGAGACTGTAAAGCCGGACCGGCAAGGCCCTGTCAGGCAGAGCAGACCATGGAGGGACAGGGCAGAGCATGGCGGGGCCATGCACTTGCCATGGCATATGTCATGGCGCGCGGGCTGATCTGGCCTCAGGGCCGGCGGGCGGCCATGAGGCCAGATCCCGAGGGGCAGTGGGCCTGAGCTGGCCTGCTATTCCTTGCCTACCTTGAGGATAGCAAGGAAGGCCTCCTGTGGAACCTCTACGCGGCCAAGCTGCTTCATGCGCTTCTTACCGGCCTTCTGCTTTTCAAGCAGCTTGCGCTTACGGGTGATATCCCCACCGTAGCACTTGGCAAGCACGTCCTTACGCATGGCTTTTACGGTACAGCGGGCAATAATCTGTCCGCCAATGGCAGCCTGAATGGCGATATCGAACATCTGACGAGGAATGAGCTCCTTCATCTTCTCCACCAGGGCACGGCCACGTGACTGGGAAATTGAGCGGTGAACAATGATGGCCAGGGCGTCTACGCGCTCGGAGGCAATCAGAATGTCCACACGGACCAGATCGCCGCGCTCAAAGCGCTTGAAGCTGTAGTCAAGAGAGGCATAGCCGCGTGATACTGACTTGAGGCGGTCAAAGAAGTCGAGCACTACCTCGCTCATTGGCAGCTCATAGGTCAGGGCAACCTGGTCATGGTGGTAAACCATGGAGGTCTGAACACCACGCTTTTCCTGACACAGGGTCATAACAGCACCGACATACTCTGATGGCATGAGCATACGGCACTCGGCAATAGGCTCACGGATTTCGGAGATATTGCTTACCGGTGGCAGAGCTGCAGGAGAGTCAATGTGAACGATTTCACCTGAGGTCAGTACGATTTCGTAAATTACGGTAGGAGCAGTGGTGATGAGGTTGAGATTGTACTCACGCTCAAGACGCTCCTGGATGATTTCCATGTGCAGCATGCCAAGGAAGCCGCAGCGGAAACCAAAGCCCAGAGCTGTGGAGTTTTCAGGCTCGAAGAACAGGGAGGCGTCGTTGAGTGACAGCTTGTCCAGGGCATCACGGAAGGCGTTGTAGTCTTCGGTATCTACAGGGAACATGCCGGCATAAACCTGTGGCTTGGCCTTATGGAAACCAGGCAGGGCCTCAGGGGCCTCACGGCGGGCATGGGTAATGGTATCGCCTACCGGGGCACCGTGAATGGTCTTGATGCCGCAGATAACCCAGCCTACTTCACCGCAGTTGAGAACCGGTACATCGACACGCTTTGGAGTGGAGATACCAAGACGCTCCACATCCCAGGTCTGACCGGTACTCATAACCTTGATTTTGTCACCCTTGCGCAGGGTGCCGTTCTTGACACGTACCAGAGATACTACGCCCAGATAGTCATCGAAATAGGAGTCGATGATCAGGGCCTGCAGAGGGGCATCAGGATCGCCGTTTGGAGCTGGAATGGACTGCACCAGACGCTCAAGCACATCCTCAACGCCAATGCCGGTCTTGGCTGAGCAGCGGCAGGCATCATGGGCATCAAGACCCACGATATCCTCGATCTCGAAAATAACCTTTTCCGGATCGGCAGCTGGCAGATCAATCTTGTTTAAAACAGGGATAACCTCAAGGTCGAGCTCAATGGCCTGATAACAGTTGGCCAGAGTCTGAGCCTCTACGCCCTGGCCGGCGTCAACTACCAGCAGAGCACCTTCACAGGCAAACAGGGAACGGGACACCTCGTAGGAGAAGTCAACATGGCCTGGGGTATCAATGAAGTTAAGCTCATAGATTTTGCCATCCTGAGCCTTGTATTTAAGGGTAACAGCCTGAGCCTTGATGGTAATGCCGCGCTCACGCTCAATATCCATGGAGTCAAGCACCTGGGCCTGCATCTCACGGTCAGTAAGGCCGCCGCATACCTGAATGAAACGGTCAGACAGGGTGGACTTGCCGTGGTCAATATGAGCAATAATGGAGAAATTGCGCACTAAAGATTGGTCGAAAGTATCAGCCATAATAAGATTCAAAATTTCCAGATATAAGCGGGCTTCTGGCCGGGCCCTCAATGACTGCCTCAGCGGCACTCTGACCGGAACCTTGCCGGTCCTGTGATGAGATCTCTGTCTCTGCTCTCAAAGCTTTCACTGCTGTCATGCTTTGCGCCCTGACCCTGCCGATGTCGGCCGGTGCCGTCACAGTGGCGCCGCAATGGCGGCATGGGCCACTGTCGTGGCTGGAGCAGCCACCGGGCCGGTGCCACTGTCGTGGCAGGGGCCGGCATCAGGACCGGGGCCTCTGTTGAGGCAGGTCGCCATGATGAGCTATGGCGGAGGCCCGGGGCATCTCAGGGAGTGATGAGCTGTACTGCCCTTAAGCTGCGGTGAGAGCAGGCATATGCCAAAAAATTACTCAACCCTTTATTTTAACCGATTTACCCGGACGATCGCCACAGCTGACCAGGCCGCTTCCAGACAATAAAGGCCCCCATGCGGGAGCCTCAGTCAGGCCCCGCCAGCGGGGCCAGTGCTATCAGGACAGAGTCATGAGCTGTTATGAGCTGCTCTTCCTGATTCTTGTAATACTGTGCGATGGGCGATATGCGCCTGCGCCTATGGTGGACTCAAATCCGCCTTGCTTGTAGTAATGGCCCTGAGGCCATGCTGCAAAGGTACGCAGATGGTTAAAGCCAATCATGCCTGACAGATAGTCAGACGGCAGTCTTACAGGATAGCCAAGCTCAATAAGCCTGCGGCAGGCTTTGGCCGTTATCACATACAGGGCAGTGACGGCCACCAGATGACGGGCATTGACGCGGGCATCAAGATAATTATTGCGCATTCCCAGACGGCGGAAATAGAAGCTTTTGTCGTCGCGGAAATAATACCTGCGGGCAAGAGGCAGAGATTTGATACCGTTGTGATCTTCGCTGAAGTTGACTATGTCCCATGGCTCTGTGATGCAGTCAAGATGTTCAATGGCCTCAAAGACATCTGGATGCGGCTGGGCATCGTCCTCCATGACGACAGCATACTCAAGACCCTGGTCAATAATGTGCTGATACAGTCTCAGATGCGACAGGGCACAGCCCATTTCAGATGGAGTCAGCTGATCGGCCACCCTGACTGTGGTGCCATTGATCAGGTGGAGGTCGCAATGATCCTCGTCAGAAAACAGAGCCCGCTCCTGGTCTGTAAGCTCAACACCGTATGAGGCATCAAAGATTTCAAAGTTCACACCATGTGCTCTGAGCACAGACGAGATGTTTTCCCGCCTGTCTGCCAGGGGCTACGCACAAAGCGTGAAATTTGATCCAAGGATCAAATTCGGAAAATAAAATGTGATACCAGGATCACTTTTTAACAATTTAGATTCACTTAAAAACGAGATTTTGATCACATAGTAAAAA
>NZ_JALKIK010000049.1:0-31310 GCF_023050955.1 Anaerobiospirillum sp. NML120511 | reverse complement strand
CGTAGAAGTTAAGCTCAAAACAGCCTCACTAAAGATGATTTACGATCATTCGTATTAGTGAGGACATGCAAAACTGAGAGGTAACGTATTATGAAAAGTTTTCTTTAACTGTTCCAATTAAGGTTGTTGATCCCACCACATAAAGCTATTACATATTTAGATTTATAGATTAAATTTATTCTATTATTTTAGAAAAATAGATCTGGGGTGGGACAAAAAATTTCAAAATTAGCGTATATACAGTGCTGACGACTGAGATTTTATCATGCGTTAAATAATACGTTCTATTACCTGAGTATCAATTTGTAATAAATACAGGGCTGGAAATACGCAGATAGTCAGAGCTTATTGCAGGCAGGCCGGCTGCCGCTTCAAGGTATGTTGGTAACTGTATGACAGTTGCTAATGACACACCATAAGATCCTGTTGTGCGCGAGCATGGGCGAGGTTAATGAGCATAAACATAACAGGTGGCTGCCCGGAAAGAGCCCTTGGCCACCCTGGATCAGGCATGAGGGGCGTCGATGCCAGCCATTCATACTGCCCTCCATCCCGGTCCAGCAGGCATACCTGCTATGACCACTCATCGATAAGTACTCGAGCTGTTGAGGCATGTCTGGCCCGACTGTTTATCCAAAGAGGCAAGGCCATTGACTTATACCTTCCCTGTGCTGGATACCGTTACCTTATGTGTGAGCCTGCCAGCCTGCTATGGCCTGGCAGGGCATGCAGGGCATGCAGGACAGGTATTCAAGGCATTTGCATGGGGATGACCGGCTCCAGTGTCATCATATGCAGCTGAGACTTATTTTGTGCTCCAGGGGGCACCTGTAATACAGGCACAGCATCACGCTGTCCTTCTTTCAAGGGGGCATACTTTCCCATAGATATGAAGAATATGGCGGGCACAGGCCGGGTTCGGGCCTGGTATGAGCTTGATGAAAGGGGGCTGTGTAAACTACAATATCAAGGTTATCGAGCATATTTATCAGCTTTTGTCGATGTTATGCCCCGAGGTCCAAAAGCAGCTGCAAAACTGTATTTCAGGACTTGCCTGAATGACTGGGATGCAGTGCAATCAACGTAGGATGTAAAAATGGCAGCAAGAAAGCGCAGAACCAAAATCGTTACTACTCTGGGTCCAGCTACAGATCGTCCTGGAGTTATTGAAGAGCTCATCCGTTCAGGCGCTAACGTAGTACGTCTGAATTTCTCTCATGGTACTCTTGAGGATCACCAGAAGCGCGTTGTAGCAGTCCGTAAGGCTGCAAAGGATCTTGATCTGCCAGTTGCCATTATGGGTGACCTTCAGGGTCCTAAGATCCGTATTGGCAAGTTCAAGGAAGGCCCAATCCATCTCAAGTACGGCGATACCTTCGTCCTTGATGCTGATCTCGATCTTAATGAGGGTACTCAGGAGTCTGTAGGTATTACCTATACCCAGCTGCCTAATGATGTAAAGCCAGGTGACATTCTCCTTCTCGATGACGGCCGTATCCAGCTGGCTGTAACCCGAGTTGAGGACAGCCGCATCTTTACCACTGTTATCGTGGCCGGCCCGTTATCCAACAACAAGGGCATTAACAAGCAGGGCGGTGGTTTATCAGCTCCAGCTCTGACCAGGAAGGACAAGCAGGACATTATTCATGCAGCAACTCTGGGCGTAGATTATGTTGCTGTTTCCTTCCCTCGCAGTGGCAAGGACCTTGAGGAGGCCCGCCGTCTGCTGCGTGAGGCTGGCAGCAATGCTCATATCGTTGCCAAGGTAGAGCGTGCTGAGGCTGTGGCCTCAGAAGCGGCAATGCGTGACATAGTCATGGCCTCCGATGCCGTAATGGTAGCCCGTGGCGACCTTGGTGTTGAGATTGGCGACGCCAGCCTCATGTCTACTCAGAAGCGTCTTATCAACTTTGCACGTGGCCTTGACCGTGTAGTCATCACTGCTACCCAGATGATGGAGAGCATGATTAAGAGCCCAATGCCTACCCGTGCCGAGGTAATGGACGTATCCAACGCTGTGCTCGACGGTACGGATGCCGTAATGCTCTCAGCTGAGACTGCAGCCGGTGATTATCCTGTTGAGACTGTACGCGCCATGTCTCAGGTATGTCTTGGTGCCGAGACTGAGGTTCAGAAGTCCGGTTACCGTGCCGATCGCATCTTCAAGGATGCCGAGGACACCATCGCTGTGAGCTCCATGTTTGCAGCCAACCACCTTGAGGGTATCCACGGCCTGGTAGCATTCACTGACAGTGGTCACCTTCCACTTATCATGTCCCGTATCCGCTCCGGTCTGCCAATCTTTGCTTTCTCCCGCTCTGAGCAGGCTGTACGCTGGATGAGCATGTACCGTGGCGTCTTCCCTTACCACTTTGACAATCTGGCCTACAGCAGCCTCGATGAGCTCTTGCAAACCGTTGTCCGCCAGCTCCAGGAGCGCGGTCATGTTAAGACCGGCGACCGTCTGGTAGTTGCTTTCGGTGTGAACATGGGCAAGTCAGGCCACACCGACTCCATGCGTGTTGTTACCGTCTAATAGACTGAACTGCGCATACTCCCAAAGGCTGCCCACAGGCCTGGCCATATGGCCCGGACCGGGCTGCCTGGGGCATGCCGGGCGTCTCCGCTGTCTGCCGGGCATGACCACCAACAAAAAAAGCACTCTCCAGAAAAGGCGAGTGCTTTTTTGTTGTTTGAAGCTCAGCCTGAACTTTAAGCTGGCCATGCGCAACAGACCAGGGACAGGGGTTGGGAAGTGAATGGAGAGAAGAGGGAGAGAAAAGGAAGAGTAAAGGATGGGAGTTAGGTGGGGAGGGAAAACAGGGGGTATAAAAACGACAAAACCCACATAAGTGGGCTTGATGGTGGATGCTATAGGACTCGAACCTATGACCCTCTGCTTGTAAGGCAGATGCTCTAACCAGACTGAGCTAAGCATCCATTCGGTGAGGCACATTATAGTGATTATGATTACCCCTTGCAAGCCCTGACGGGCCGTAAGTCCCAAAAATATTCAGGGCCGGTTAATTTCAGAGCATGCCCTTATGAAATTATGACAGAAACTGCGGGCCGCTTTATGCCAGTGAATCTGTCTTATGACTGGGAAGGTGCTGCAGTTTATGAGCTTTATGTGCCTGGGACTGTGCGCTGGCCACATGTGCTGCCTCGTAACTTACCTGGTATGGATCTTGTTATAATTTCAGTCTTTACTGCATAACAGGCACTGCTACACCGCCCAGCCCTTCAGCTGAGACCTTATGCTGTCGGCTGGCCAGGTGACTGTATTAGCAATCAGCTTTCGGGTCAGGGCCGCAAGGCCGGAGGCCTGCAGGGCAGTATGACTTGAAGCCCCAGGGCCGCTGAGTACGTGCATTGTGGTGGGCTGATGCAGATTTTGGATGGACAGGCGCATACACAGACAGCGCTGATGAGCAGTTTTGGACAGCTGAAATGACTATATCTTTAGTACAGGATAATCCTTACCGTGTCCTTGGTGTGACCACTCAGATCCCGGGCAGGATCATCTCATCAAATTACAAGAAGATGATGAGTGAGAGTCTCAAGGGCAAAGATATCAATCTGGCTCTGGATATGAAGACCATGATGAAGCCGCCGCTTCGTACTCCGCGTCGTCTTGACCAGGCCAAGACCCAGCTGCTCTCTGCCCGTGGCCGTATTTACTACTCTATTTTCTGGTTTGTTGATACCAGCAAGCACGATCATGCAGCCATTTACTATCTGGCTCATGGTCAGCGTGAAAAAGCCATCAAAATCCTGCAGAGCCAGCAGAGCTTTTCTTCCTATATCAATCTGGCCGTACTGGCTTTGATTGAGGATCGCTTTGATGATGCTGCAACCCTGTACAGCCGCTGCCTCAACGATGAGGAAATGACCCAGGCATTTGTACATGCCATTATTGGCGACAAGTTCAAGATTAAGGGAGCTTTCGTCTTAAGCCGTGTGCTCGATGCCCTGCAACATGAAAAAGAGCGCAAGGAGCGTGACGACAACTCCGATGAGCGCTCCTTTGCAGGTGCTGGTCACGGTATTGCCAACAAGGAGGCTCAGGCCAGCCGTACCCGTCTGGTCAATGATCCGGTGCGCTCACGCATGGTCGATGCTATCAACCTCAAAAAGCAGGCTGGCAGTTTTGACCGTCACCTCAATGATGCCCTTAACAATCTCATCGACCGTATTGCTGACATCAATCAGGAGGCCGGTATTGAGGATGACTTCCTTGAAGTGGAGCTCAATCCAAATCCTGCAGCTCAGATGGTGCTCGATGAAATCACACGCTTTCTGGCGGTGAACAACTCCCTTATGGAGGCTTTCCGTCAGCGCTGTTCAGAGGCCCGTGAGCGTTCCCTGTACCTAGATTACATCTACAATCTCATCTCAGTAGTGCACTATGCTCTGCATCTGTATGCCATCGAGCTGGGCCGTCAGTTCAATTCAGGTATTTCCCAGCAGCTGCGCAGCATGATTGCCAAGCTTGAGCGTCTGTACTTCCGCCTCAAGTCTGATGATCTTGATTACTTCATTGCCTCACTGCGACGCATTGATGACTCCCTGCCTTTTTACCATGCTGTAGCTTCCAACTTTGAGAAGTACTACATGCTCAGTGATGATGCCAATCTCATCAACAATTTCTATGAGTTCAACAAGGCATCACGTCGAGTTATTGAGCAGTTCTCCATGAAGCTGGGCCTTAAGGGCAGCTACATTGACTGCAGTCTGCATCTGCAGGACATGATTGTCCGTTATAACGTAAGCTTCATGCTGGTGCTGGTTAACCTTGCTCTCAAGCACCCTTACAAGGTCAAGTCCAATCATCTGAACATCAACTATACCGACCTGCGCAGTGACGATACCCGTGTAGGCTACGGTCTTGGTGATGGTGATGACATGGGCCCTGATGGTCAGGGCAATGGCCAGAATGTCGGTCAGAATGGCGGACCGCCAGATACTTATTACAGCGAGCGTGCAAGCCGTAATCTGCCTGTTCCTGTAACCAGTGGCCAGCCTGATGGCGACAGTGAGGTCAAGCAGAAGCTGACCCGGGAGGAAAAGAAGAAGCTTGCAGAAAAGGAAAAGGAGCGCATTCTCAAGGAAAAGCGCCGTGCCGATTACTTCAAGCGCAAGCTTACCCGTTATCGCAGCGACTTTATCGATATTCTCAACCGCTATCAGGCCTACTCAATTTCGCCTAACACCGCCACTCTCATTGAAATCACCATGCGCCAGGTAAAGCGCCTGCCGCCACCAGTGAGCGTGCGTGGCCTGACCATTGGCACTCTGCTCATTCTGGCTGCAATTGGTGCCCTGTACCTCAACAGCCTGACAGGCAAGTAGCGCCTCGTTCGCCCGTACGGCAGGTGCTGCAGTAAGAACCGGCCGATACACGCCTGTGCAGCGCCCTGGAAAAAAGAGAGTCCCCCATTAGGAGGACTCTCTTTTTTCTTGCAGCTGCAATTAGCGGGGCCTGACCCAGGGCCACGGTCCGCATGGCATGACCTGGTCATGAGCCACGTGATGATGGGCATGACCTGGCCATGAGCCACTGTGGGCCGGGACTGGCAGGGGAGGACTGCATCTGAAAGGGTGCGCCATGGCGGTATGGCCATGAGGCCAGGCCATGGCGTGCCGTGATGGTTAGCGCAGGTGGCCTTCGTTCTTCTTGCTGAAGCGAATCATCATGCTGCTCATCTCGCTGGACATGCTGGTGAATATTGCAGTCTGGTTAAGGTTGGTAGTGGCAGACTGTGAGTTCTCCTCATTCATGGCAAGGATATGCTGCACCTTGATGGCTACCTGAGCAGCCGTTGATGATTGCTCATTGACGCTGTGAGCCATGCTGTTGGCAAGGGCTGCAATGTTATCCACGCCTTGCTGGATTTCATTGAGCTTTTCATTGGTATGCTCTACCTGTGCTACCCCCTCGGTTACATTGTTATAGCCCTTTTCGGCCATGGATACGGCATTGCGCGCTGTTACCTTGAAGCGCTGAATCAGCTCCTGAATCTGAACTGTAGTTGATTCGGTGCTCAGTGACAGGGAACGTACCTCATCGGCCACTACTGCAAAGCCACGACCGGCCTCACCGGCGCGGGCGGCTTCAATGGAGGCATTGAGGGCCAGCAGATTGGTCTGGGCGGCAATACCCTTGATGAGTTCTGAGGCTTTTTCAATATCATCAACGCGAGCAGCCAGATCGTTAATCATCTGGCGGGTATTTGAGGTTACATCTCTGAGATCGTTGATAGTGTCCATGGTCCTGGCTGATACGCTCTTGCCTGTGTTTACCATCTCAGAGATTTTAAGAGTGCTGGTGGCCGCCTGCCTGGAACTGCTGGTGACATCATCGATCATAACTGTAATGTCATCAGCAATCTGACGCAGTTCGTCCATAAGCTCGGTAGTAAAGCGGGCACGCTCATCGAGCTCCTTAAGGCTGGCTGACTGATGATTAAGCTGCTGCTGGGCCAGAGCATTGAGTTTTGCGGCATTTTCCTTGACACGGGTAATAACGCCGTCCACCGACTTGAGGTGATACATAACGTTGTAAACAGCCTGACCTTCCTTACCGCCGCGATAAGTAAAGATAGCGCTGTTAATCACATTCGAGTGGTTCGTGAATACGCGATCCAGGAAGCGGAAAATAGAGGCACGGCGCTGACTTATCTTCCAGACAATGAGGAACATCAGGGCATAACAGCCGGCGCTGACATAAATATTGTTGAAGAAGAATTCACAGGCAATAGCGATCAGGAATATGAACATAAGGATATTGTCAGAAATTGAGAAGCGGCGTTTGATACGCTTGCCCTCACGCATCTGCCTGTATACCTGCTCAGCACGCTTAATTTGCGCTGGGGTAGCCTTGGTGCGGATAGACTCATACCCCACCATCTTTTCATTCTGAACAATAGGATGAATAAAGGCATTAACCCAGTAGTATCCGCCGTCTTTGGATCTGTTTTTGAGTACGCACATGAAAGGCTTCATGATTTTCAGGCTGTTCCACATTGCGGTGAATACCTGAGGCGGCATCTCAGGATGGCGCACTATGTTATGGGGCTGACCCAGCAGTTCCTCACGGCTGTAGCCGCTGACCTCACAGAAAGTATCGTTGACCTCGGTTATATTGCCCTCAAGATCAGTAACAGAAATGATTCTGGCTGCAGGATCGCTGGGAAACTGATGCTCAACGTCGGTGACAGGTACATTCATTCTCATGGTTATATCTCTTTGTTGGCCCGGTAATGTTCTTATCAGGCGGCGCAGACAGCTACTGCAAAATATCAGAACAAGCTGTCATGGTCGGCACTAATAAGGACATGAGAGACAGCGTAGAAAGCTCGGGGAGCCTTGATGCACCAGGGAGCTGTTGGGGTCCGAGGTTAAGGGTATTGGGACTGATTGCAGTTAATGGCTGAGTTATTTCTGGCAGTGGTGAGCACAGATTTCGTTCCGGCCATGTCATGGCTCTTTGTATAAGGAGCAACGGTCAGCACATGCTTACTGTCATTAAGACGGGACGATCCGGTCTGAGACTGGCTCCACCTTATGATGCTTGATTGTCAATGAGGTGCCTTACATTCCTGGTCACTTTGGTATCAGTCAAAAGTCGGTGTCTGCCATTGCCCGGAAGCCAAATGGCTGTGACTAATGCTTCAGGCTGAATTGCTTCTGATACAGACATGTCATCCTGACTTGAGATGGCGGCAAATTACTGTTTCTGCTGAGTCAGATTCATCGTGTCAAGATGATATTTACAAGGTACCGAACTAATTTCTGCAGCGGCGCAAAAGTCAGAGGTAACTTATGATTGACTGGTTTGACATCCTGGTATACGGGTACACATGGCATCCGGGGCTGTGACCTAAGTCAGCAGCTGCATCTTGCATCCGGGGCTGTGACCTAAGTCAGCAGCTGCATCTTGCATCCGGGGCTATGACTGACGTCAGCGGCTGCATCTTGCATCCGGGGCTGTGACTGACGTCAGCGGCTGCATCTGGACCCTGAGCAGTGCCTGCTATCAGGGCTTAAGTCTGCAATAAGCTGCGGTTCCAGGCATATGTGTATGCATGGTCCTCACATGCTAATAAACTGTGCATATACTTAAACATATCAATGCGCCTAAATGGTTGCCAGAGTCATGGTATGACCCAAAAATTAGGCGAAAATTATGCTATATACAACGATATATAAATGTATAAACAAGATCAAAAACACTTGATAATGCATATGTCTATACCTGAGCCTGATTGCATAACTGTGCGATATGTATCTATGAAAGGGCGCCCCGGCATAGCTATATATGTATCTTGTATACATTATGGGATAAAAAGTACATTATCTTCTGTATTGCTGAATATCTATAATATGGCTTTATCCGGCATAAAATCAGGCTTGATTCATGCGCAAATTTTGATAAATCTTATCATCACATTGACAGACCTTTTACTGAAAAACTTACACAGATCACACAATGAAATGGCACTAGCCCATCAATTGCTCAAACGTTTGCGCAGGATCATGATGACATGAACCATGTAGTGCTCAATTAATAAACAGATAATTGTCAATGCAATCAAAAGTGCAGATATACGCCCGGAAAGTACCTTTTTATTTAATAAGCTTGCCTCGGTGTCCCTGAATTAAAATGGGAAAATTCTGGACTTTATGCTTTGTACGGGCTGATTTACGTGCATGTGCACAACACGCCCAGAAATTTCCTCATAGCTCAATAGCAGTAACATCGCTCCAGGACATCACATTGCCATGGCATGTACTGATGCCTCATGAAGAGGAGGCATTGAAGCAAGCTCCATCAGGGCACCTGATTACACAACCGCATGCACGACAGAGGGGAAAACAGACACATTATCACATGTATTATTGTCGTTCTATACTGCAAAAATGGTAGCTAAATCAGATAAACATGACGTTTTGTTTATTATGAAAACTGGGATCCAGGCTCAGGTAGTTATTTTATTAATGGCTTAGCTCACATACAAGGTGAATCATGGAGCCAAAATAGCCTGTATATCTGCAAAATGGTTCTATTGTAGGACTTGAGAGGTTATCCCGGCAGTACCACAGATCGCGGTGATTGTGACCTGAAGTGAAAGATGAGAATTGTACACACGCGAAGGTCGAGCGACCGATGAGACGCGGCTGGTAAAGGTCGGACCTACTGCTTAGACGAGGCTGGTAAAGGTTGGGCCGGCTGGTAAAGGTCGTGTAAGGAAAGTACCAGAGAGCAGGGGCAGGTAAAGAAAAAGCGGGCAATTACATTACTGGGGAGCCTGGAGCGATTGCCGGGCATGACAGCCCCTGGGTGGAGTGGGATGGATGTGGGCAGGCATGATGGGGACGTGCACAGCCCGGCCAGCAATAGGCATTTGGTATGGGACAGGTACTGCCCGGCCAGGATTGGCCATCAAGAAAGGGAGCTGGTACGGTCCGGCCGGCAGCCGGGCTGTGGCAAGACAGCTTTAACAGGACTTAGTTGTGGCCGGTGCGGCTCTCGCGGCTGAAGCGATCAATCATGCTGCTTAGCTCAGTTGACATGCTGGTAATAACGGCTGTCTGATTGAGGCTGCTGGTTGCAGAGCTTGAGTTTTCATCATTGATGGCCAGGATATGCTCAATCTTCTTGCCTACCTCAGAGGCAGTAGAACTGTGCTCTCTGACTGAGTCGTGCATAGTTCCGGCAAGCAGGGTTATGTGTTTAATGTGCTCCTGGATTTCATTTAGTTGGGAGCTGGTCTGCTCAATCTGCTCAACACCGCTATTGACGTTGTTAAGGCCCTCCTCTGAGAGGGATACGGCGCTGTGTGCTGTAGCTTCAAAGCGCTGAATCAGCTCCTTAATCTGAACAGTAGTGGTTTCAGTTCGCAGGGAGAGGGAGCGTACCTCATCGGCTACTACAGCAAATCCACGGCCGGCATCACCTGCGCGGGCGGCTTCAATGGATGCGTTAAGGGCAAGCAGATTAGTCTGCGCTGCAATGCCTTTGATGAGCTCAGAGGCTTTGTCGATATCATCAACGCGGGAAGCCAGATCGTTAATCATTTCGCTGCTGCGTGAGGTCAAATCTCGCAGATGGTTGATGGTATCCATGGTCTGAACAGACATATTCTTACCACTTCCTACCATGTCAGAAATCTCTCTGGCACTGTGGGCAGCCTCTGAGGAGCTTCGGGTTACATCACCTATCATGCTGGAGATTTCTTCGGAAATGTCATGCAGATCGGCCATGATCTCACTTGTGAAGTGGGAGCGTTCATCAAGCTGCTTCATGCTGGCATTCTGATCCTCCAGCTGTTGCTGAGCAATGTTCTTGAGCTTCTGGGCGTTCTCCCTGACGCGAGTCATAACACCGTCTACTGCCTTGACGTGGTACATGATGTTATAAACAGCACTGCAGTCTGTGCCGCGACAGCAGCTGTAGATTCTGTTGTTGAGAATGCTGGAACGGTCAGTAAAGACGCGGTTGATAAATCTGAAGAGACGGGCGCGGCGGGCTGTCACAGTAAGCATGCATGCCAGCATGATCAGCATGCATATAATACTCTCGATGGACAAGCCGCCCTGAAAGAACAGGCAGCAGGCAGCAGCAATGACAAAGACCGCTATCAGAGCGCTGTCATTGACAGTCATGCGTGGCCTGATTTGCCTGCCTTCACGCATCTGTCTGTAAATTTCCTCAGCACGCTTTACCTGATCACGATCCGGAGCAGTACGTACAGACTCATAACCTACCAGCTGGCCGTTCTGGACAATAGGATGAATGTAGGCATTAACCCAGTAGAAGCCGCCATCCTTGGTCCTGTTCTTTATGATGCCCATGAATGGCTCCTCATGCTTGAGGCGTTGCCACATGATGTCAAAGACCTGAGTCGGCATGTCCGGATGACGGACCACATTGTGCGGCTGTCCTATGAGCTCTTCGCGGGAAAAACCACTGATTTCAACAAAGGTATCATTTACTTCGGTAATGATGCCATTGAGATCAGTAATGGAGATGATTCGGGCGGAGCTGTCATCTGGAAATCTGTGCTCGGTATTGTTTACTGGTCCGTTATCTCGCATGGTAGCGTCTCTGTGGAAAGTGGTGGGGCCGGCCGGAATCAGGGGGCAGATAATTCTGGTACTGAATAGCAGTAAGGCGGAGTATGACCAGTACCTGCTGGCAGTTTTAAACAGGCATGGTAAGAATTCGGGTTAAGGCAGCTGCCATCTGGCAGCCTGGTACTGTGCAGGCTCATGCTCAGTTAAGGTCAGAGAGGTCACTGGTGACAAAGCCCTGTATCTGCAAAAAGCATGGCTCCAGTTATCGATATTGCTCAAAGCATGGCTGTGGCGCCGTCTCAGCGCCCGGTTCAGGGACCGGCTCAACGCCAGACTCAGGCACTGGCTCAACGCCAGGCTCAGGCACTGGCTCAACGCCCGGTTAAGGCT
Organism: Anaerobiospirillum sp. NML120511; assembly: GCF_023050955.1. Classification (NCBI taxonomy): domain Bacteria; kingdom Pseudomonadati; phylum Pseudomonadota; class Gammaproteobacteria; order Aeromonadales; family Succinivibrionaceae; genus Anaerobiospirillum; species Anaerobiospirillum sp. NML120511. The sequence goes on along the minus strand of NZ_JALKIK010000049.1, from coordinate 19,841 downwards.
CCGGCTCAACGCCAGGCTCAGGCACTGGCTCAACGCCAGGTTCAGGCGCCGGCTGAGCTACCGGTTAAGGCTCCGGCCCAGACTGTGGTTGAGAATCCTGCGCTTTCCTGTACCTCGATCTGTGCTTACAGGATCACATATTGGATGCTGCTCAAGCATTTAGCCTGTCTCATATTGTGAATCTGCAACGTAAGACAGCCGTACAGATAAGGCGTTGCACAGCCGTCATAGATAAACATATAGCATATTTTTCGGATAAAGCAACATCTGTAAAGCGGCCATATTGTCCAACTGGACATACTAAATAATACGAAACTGGAAATGGTTTACGTCCATGATGAATGTACAGACATTTGATTGCAGATAGCTCATGAGCCTGAAGGGTACTTTCTGAGGCCGGGACTACATTGAGCATATAAGGTGTCGGTCACTTCAATTCTTATGCGGACAGCAACGTGCCTTTATGTCTGATGCAGATACAGCCATATATGAATATTGCCCTGTGTTGATCGCCTGGCTCTTTGTTCCTATACTCAAGACCTTTACATGAGTCCCTCATTCCATCCTGAACCTCCTGTTTTGACAATCTGACCACGTGCAGCTTATATGCATGGCTTTACTGTCAATCTCATGCGCTGCAGTGCCGCCGCCCGGTTTGCAATCATGCAGCCGAGTCGCGGTTCAGTGTGCAGTCTGGCTGCAAAGCAGCAGAGCAGCTGAACATCGGCAGTTCCTGGCAAATGCAGCAATACGTCATGATTGCGGCGGCCGAGAGGGCGGGAATGGTTTGAGCATGCCTGGTGGTCCAACCTGACTTTGGAGCTTTGATATATGACAGACAGCAACGGCAACGCAAAGAGCAATCAGTCTGAATCAGCAGAGGCGTTATCTCAGGCCTCAGGCCGTGCTGATGGTGACGGCATGGCCTCATATACAGGTAATGGACCTTACATGGCCGGAAATCCCCAGATGAGCAGTGCCCCGTCGCGCTTTAACGTTCCTGAAACCACCAGACTGAATGCATCGGCGCCAGTTGAGCCTGTCAGTGCTTTTGCTGGTGGTTACAACTCTCAGGGAGAGGTTATCCGTGCCCATGGTCAACAGGGGCAGGCTGCGCCTGGAGCTTTTGCTGCAGGTGGCGCACTGCCATGGCCGGGGCAGCAGGGAGCGTCCCCGTGGCCAGGCGAAGCGGTCTCTTTATCCTTTAATCAGATGCCGCCTCAAAGCTCTGCTCATAATGGACCTGCAGGTGCCATGGCCGGACTGACTTCAACCTTTGCTTCACTTCAGAGCAATATGCGTCAGGCTCCCCTGCCAGCCATGGCTCAGGGAGGAGCTATGGCTGCAGGGCAGGGGATGGGGCCAGGCACTGCCCCTTCTCAGGGCCAGAGCCAGGGCCCTGGTCAGGGACCAGCCGACAAGGACTACATGGCGGCCATGAGCTTTAACGCCGGCAATGCTGGCGCTACGCAGGGCAATGTGCGTCATGATCATATAGTTAACACTAAGGGCGGACATGGCAGCGCAGGTGCAGCTGCTGATGGCGCTGCCGGTTCAGGATTGCTCGCTGAAAATGGTGGTCCTGCCCGGCAGGTACCTGTAGGGGCTGGTCCACTTGTCAGTACCAGAGCTTACGCAGCGGCTGCAGAGGTCGGACCTGCTGCTCATGCTGCAGGTCAGGCTGCTGGCAGTGTGCCTGCCGGTGGAGCCTCTGGTGGAACCAGCGATGGGGTATCCAAAGTAAACTCCGGGGCAGTCAGTGCTGAAGATCAGTGGCCGCTTGGCGGCCAGAACAATGCTTTTCTGTCCCGTAAAGTGAGGCTTTTGCCTGTCTCTCCTGTGCCTGCATCTCTTCCTGAACCGGTACGCGATGTATGCAATCATGTCATAGAGCAGCGTAACCGACTGGTAAGACTGGAGCACTTTCTAGAGGCTACATTTCGCAGCCGTGTTTCCAGCCGCACCATCATCGATACCCCGGTAATAGATGACATGGGTGATATCGATACCAGTACTCTTTCCTTTGGTGAGCTTTCCGAGCGCTATGCCCTTAATGCCGGTGATGAGGGCCGCTACAACGATATGATGGCGCGCATGAAGGGCATGGGTATTGACCCGGCTCTTGCTCAGAGCATGTTCTGCGATGCCAGCTGGATTAAAAACCGCTCGGGAGCTTCCTCCGTATCAGGTGCCGCAGCCAGTACTGCAGCCAGTGCCGCAGCTTCAGGCATGACAGGTGCCGCCGGTGCAGGATCGGCCGGTGCAGGATCGGCCGGTGCGGCTGGTGCTGGCGCAGCAGAGGGTCTGTCAGGTCTGAAATCATCAGGAAAAGGTGACTGTATTTCTGCCCTGATAAGCGAGGTCTCCCAGAGTATGCGCTCAGGTATTAACAAGGGCCGCAAGAGTTCAAAGGACGGGGGCAGGGAGCTGGATAAAGTTCAGGGCGGCACGGAGCAGAGTGAGCTTGATGCATTTTTGCAGGAAGAGCCACTGTATTCAGGTACTGACAGGCAGGGACGCTATCTTGACCGCCCAATGCGTGGACTTGATTTACTGCTCAGGGTAATCGAAAAGCAGAGCGGCATTGATGTCGATTCAGTAGAGGTAGATCCTTTTGAGATCTATCTGATGAGACGTAATGAGGCCAGAGAGGTTGCAGGTGAGGTTCATCTGCGCAAAGAGGCTTATTACCGTAACTTCATGTCTCAGATGCGCCGCACGGGCAAGATCAATCCAGATTACAGCTTTGCTGCCTTAAGACGTGATGATCTCAACAATGCAGCATTTACCGAGGCGCTGTACTTCCTGGGCCGTGTCAACACCTTCCTGAGCCGTCAGCTGCTGCTGTTATTTGGCGATCGCGGATCAGGCAAGACCCAGCTGTGCCATGCCATTGCCAACAAATACATGAGCCTCAAGGCCATGGCTCACTACCATGCATCCAATCCTGAGCTTCCTCTGGTCATGATTGTCAGCTTCGATGATGTAAAGCAGACCAGAATGTTCACGCACAAGGAGACGGCTGAGGAAAAGCAGTCACGTGACCGCAGCTTCAATGCCATGTGCAAGGTCGATCTGCTGATCCTTGATGGCCTGTGCAGCGACAATGTGGCCCTTGAAGTCTTCAGTCAGAAGATTTTTGCCGAGCTGCTAATGGAGCGCTCCCGTAACAATCTGCCAATGGTCATTACCACCTCTGTCAATCTGCAGGCGGTACACAGGGCCATTGGTGACTTGTGCTATGAGAGCATCAAGAGCTTTGACGTCAACGCTACAGCTTTGCTGGGACGCAGCCGTCGCGCCCAGATCATGTTCAACGGCGCCTACCTGCCATAAGCTCAAAGCGCCCTGGCTCCGGCCCTGGCCCTGGCTCCGGCCCTGGCCCTGGCTCCGGCCCCGGCCCGGGCTCAGGGCCGGGCCACAGCCACGTCCTCTGCCATGTACATAGCCATGGCTCCAGCTGGCCATGGCATGTGCTGTTCCCCACACTGGCTTGCCATGGCATGGCCGGGCAGATCAGCGTTTGCCTGGGATTAACGGAGTGATTATTTGTGGGGCAGTGGATCTGGCTTTCCGTCTTGTGAGCCGGTGCGCGTTATAATTATTGATTCTGAGTGCTTTTCACAAAAATGTCTTCTTAAGTGGCATAATGCAGTCCCCGGACGGTCCGAGCCTGGCCTCATGGCTGTGCTGCAGGATGCTGATGGTGCCTCTGCCTGAACCTGGTATGTCGGGCAGCAGAGGAAAGCAACTGAACTGTTATTTTAGGAGCAGCTGTGAGCAGCGGACGTGTACTGGCTTTTGATTTTGGTATTCACCACATTGGTGTAGCCTCAGGCAATGAGACTGTGGGCTCAGTTCAGGCCCTCAAGTCACTCAAGGCCAACAATGGCATACCCTCTGAGCAGGAAGTTGAAGATCTGTTCAGTGAGTGGCAGCCTGACTATATTGTGGTAGGCTTGCCTGTGAACATGGATGGCACAGCTGATCCGCAGATGACGCCCAGAGCGCGCAAGTTCGGTCACAGACTGATGAGCCGCTACGGACTCAGGGTTTATTTCAAGGACGAGCGTCTGTCCTCAGTTCAGGCCAAAGACGAGATTTTCAGTCATCAGGGCGGCTACCGCGCTCTGGTGCGTAACAAGGGCCGCATTGATGCAACTGCAGCCCGCATCATCCTGGAAGGTTTTTTTGATATGGGCGGACGCTCCAGCGAATGCGCTTTTTCCGACCCTGTTCATCTGGCATCAAAAGCAAAGCCACAGACCTGACCTCAGAGCCAGTGACTGTTGTCACGCAGGCTGCGCCTGCAGCCAGGCAGGCAGACATATTCATACTTTGGAGAGAGTTTTATGAGCGGTCAACATGACCTTCATGCCATCAAAGAGCAGCTTGATGCCATTGAGCAGGAGCTGCGCAGCCTCGAATTATGGGGTGGTGAGGACAAGAGGCCATCGGACAGCGACCTCAACTCCCAGACTCCTTTCTGCCTTGATACCATTGAGTTTCATGAGTGGCTCGAATACGTTCTCATTGAGCGTTTTCGCATCATGATTGCTGCAGGTGCCCCTTTACCTGCTGCCATGACCGTTCACACTTATGCTCAGGAGCAGTACCGTGGCCAGTGGGGTGTATACCGCAGCCTTATTGGTGCTCTGCAGACTCTGGATAATCTGATTACTATTGAGAGCCATCAGGGCTGACAGGCCCGGTCATGAATTCTGGCCGACTGGCGGTATTAATGTAACGTTTTTTAATGTGCAGTCTCCTGATGAGACTGATATTGTTCTTCGTGGATTTTTACTGCAGGCAGGGCAGGGCTCATCAAGCCTGTTTATCTGATTTTTCCCTTAAATACGGGCTTTTGTCCATGGCAAAAGTCTTGCATGAAAGGGGAAATTATTCTTTTCATTACAGCCGTCGGTGATTTGACAGTGGGTTTCTTTTCAAATCTAAGTTCCAAGGTATCAGCACCTGTTTCAGGTGCCATGGACAAGGCCAGAGCCAACCCCAAGGTAGCTCAGGGTCTTTCCATTGGCGGTGCTGCCTACCGTAAACTGCGTGTAGTAAAGCTTGGTACACCATTGCTGGTACTGGCATGTCTGGCAATGATTACATTGCCTATTCCTCCAGTACTGCTCGATATGTTGTTCTCATTCAACATCGCGCTCTCCATGGTAGTACTGCTGGTTGCAATCTATGCCAAGAAGCCGCTTGACTTCGGTTCCTTCCCTACCGTTCTGCTGTTAACCACGATTTTACGTCTGGCGCTGAACGTTGCTTCCACCCGTGTGATTCTGCTCCACGGTCAGGACGGTACCGCCGCAGCCGGTAAGGTGATTGAGGCATTCGGTCACGTGGTAATGGGCGGTTCCTACACAGTAGGTTTAATCGTCTTCACCATTCTGATGATCATCAACTTCATCGTAGTTACCAAGGGTGCCGGCCGTATCTCCGAAGTATCCGCACGATTCACTCTCGATGCCATGCCTGGTAAGCAGATGGCTATCGACGCCGACCTTAACGCCGGTCTTATCAATCAGGAACAGGCACGTGAGCGCCGCAGCGAAATCGCCCGTGAAGCTGACTTCTACGGCTCCATGGACGGTGCTTCCAAGTTCGTAAAGGGCGACGCCATCGCCGGTATGCTGATTCTGTTCATCAACATTATCGGCGGTATCATCATCGGTACTATCTTCCATAGCATGTCCATGGGTGAGGCAGCCCGTGTATACGTTCTGCTGACCATCGGTGACGGTCTGGTTGCTCAGATTCCTTCCCTCTTACTGTCCGTAGCTGCCGCTATTATCGTTACCCGTCAGAACGGTACCGATAATGAAATGGGTCAGCAGGTGGTATCCGAGCTCTTCAATGAGCCTAAGACCATGTACATCGTAGCCGGTGTACTGTTCGTTATGGGTATCGTTCCTGGCATGCCTCACATGGCATTCCTTTCTCTGGCTGCCATTTCCCTTATCATTGGTCTGCTCATCAAAAGCAAGAAGGCTGCAGAGGCTGAGGCTGCCATGGCACCTCCTCCAGAGCCACCTGAGCAGGCTCCTGATCAGCGTGAGCTTTCCTGGGATGACGTTTCTGAAGTTGACGTTATCGGCCTTGAAGTGGGCTACCGTCTCATCCCTATGGTGGATAAGGCTCAGGGTGGTGAACTGCTCAACCGTGTTAAGGGTGTGCGTAAGAAGCTCTCCCAGGATCTGGGCTTCCTTATTCCACCTGTTCATATCCGTGATAACCTTGACCTCGGTCCAAACAGCTACCGTATTACCCTGATGGGCGTAACTTTCGGTGAGGCTGAGATTCAGCCGGACCGCGACATGGCCATTAATCCGGGCCAGGTCTTCGGTCGTGTACCTGGTATTCCTACCAAGGACCCTGCCTTCGGACTTGAAGCTGTCTGGATTTCCAAGCCTGATAATGACCGTGCACTGGGCCTTGGCTATACAGTGGTAGACTGCTCCACCGTAGTAGCAACCCACCTGTCCCAGATTCTGGCTAACAACTGTGCCTCACTTATTGGTCAGGAAGAAGTTCAGAACATTCTGGATATTGTTTCCAAGACTCAGCCTAAGCTGGTCAACGGTCTGGTTCCAAACATCGTAAACCTTGGCCTGTTAACCAAGCTGCTGCAGAATCTGCTGCACGAGGGTGTGCCAGTACGTGACATGCGTACTATCCTCGAGACTCTGGTTGAGTACGCACCTAAGAGTCAGGACCCTGAAGTTCTGACCGCAGCCTGCCGTATCGGTCTGCGTCGTCTGATTATTCAGGACATTGTTGGTGGCGACCTTATCATTCCTGTTATTACCCTCTCTCCTGATCTTGAGAAGGTACTGCACAAGTCTCTGGAGACTGGTGGTGCCGAGGGTGTCGGTATTGAGCCAGGTCTTGCTGACCGTATGCAGAAGAGCCTGTACGAGGCTACAGCAAATCAGGAAATGGCCGGCGAGCCAGCCATTCTGCTGACCTCTGGTATTCTGCGCTCTACTCTGTCACGCTTCGTCAAGAACACCATTCCTGGTCTGCGTGTACTGTCTTATCAGGAAATCCCTGATGACAAGCAGATTAAGATTGTCTCTGTAGTGGGCAACAACAACGCTCAGCCTCAGATCAGAGGTTAGCGCCTGTCCCTCCATTGCAGCCACTCAGCTTTAACTGACAGGCTGCAGTGCCGGACATATCCCACAGAGCAGATGCTCTTATTGAAAGATTCAAGGGGCTCCATGTTACAACATGGAGCCCCTCTTTTTATCTGCGGTTATTTAAAATGACTGATGAAAAATCCGTATTGTAAAACGTGTTTTATCTGCTAAAACGGCCATTGGACGGGCTTTTGACACAGGTGCGCGGCATTAAAATTGCTTGTAAAATTCTTTACTGTTGTTGTATGTTTTGTGCTCTATGATGAATCTGACCGCAAACGGTTTTTAATCGCGAGTCCAAAAGCACTGCAGTTCCGGTATCTAGCATCAGTTCACCGTCGCGGTCTCCTCGGGCTTTTGAGCGGTTCCCAATCGGTTAATGGCAGGGGCAGATACGGGTATGAAGCCCGTTAATATGCCCTTTGAGATGTGCAGAGTGTTGGTTTATCGGAAAAATTTTTATAGAATCTTGTGATCAGCCCTGCAGTATCGGTCTGCACACAGAAGGTATTACAGATGTTAAGGCTGAAATTATGCGGGCAGTGCGTGATGCTGCCTGACAACATGATTCTGGCGGTGCGCTGCTGTGACAGCTGCACTGCATTAATCAAGTTCTGGAACTGCAATGTCATATTCCATTGCATTGTCTGACAGTCCCTGCAGACACGGTCCGGCTCCGTTATCTGGAGTTATACCCGGCACAGGCTGCCCGGCCTGAAAAGGCTGTGATGTGGCTGCCCCGTGGGGCTGACAGGCTGCCATCGCAAGATGGCAGACGCTGCTTTGTGCAGGTACGGTCAGATTTGAACTGTTACCGGATGAGAAGCGTAAGACTTTTTAACGGACTATCCAAAGGAGTGCTGCGATCCCTCCTCGTCATGGGACGATGATTTTTCTCGCCGCAAGATTTTTATGAAGTTAAAGCGCTTTGTAGCTAAAGATATGCGTGAGGCCCTCACCCGGGTAAAGGATGAGCTGGGCGATGACGCTATCATCATGTCGAATAAGAGAGTTGCAGACGGCATTGAGATCGTGGCAGGTGTTGAAAGTCTGCCAGTTCCTAAGCCGGCTGCACCTGCAGGTGCGCGCCCAGGCGCTGCACCGGGTGCCCAGGCAGCCCCTGGTGCCCCTGGTGATCGCCAGCTGTCCGAGGACAGGGTTGATTTAAGTGGCAACAAGCCAGGCCGTGCCCCTAACGATCGCAGACTCATTGGCGGCAAGAATCAGGCATATGCCCAGAGCCTTATCGAAATTCTCGAGCGCCAGAAGGCCATGAGCAAGGAAACGGGCGACAAGCTGCTCAACAATATTGCAGCTACCCGTGAACAGCAGAGCAAGGATCAGGAAGATCGCCGTGCTAAAGCCAGCTCATTAAAAGGAACAGGTGTCTCAAGAATTATTAATCCAGTAGTTGGAGAAGATGACGATATGGCCAATGACCCAATGAAAAAAGCCGGCCCATCACGTATTGATCCATCACTGGATGACGATGCCGATCTTTTTAAAACTCCGCCACTGCCACTGTCACAGCAGCGCGAGTTCAAGAACTTTTTCGTTAAGTCCAAGACCAAGCAGGAAAAGGAAGAGTACGAAAACAAGGCTGGTATCGATACCTACCGTGGTGCCGGTACTCCTGATGTGGCTGTACGCCAGGACCTTGAGAAAATGCGTGCAGAGGTGGAGAACATCCGCAAGCTGCTGCAGTTTGAGCTGGCCGGTCTGCTTCAGGACAACCGTTCCCGCAATGAGCCGGTAAAGGCCATGGTCTTCAAGCTGCTCAATTCTGTAGGTTTTTCGGAGAATGTGGCTGACAATCTGGTCAACCAGCTTCCTGCCGAGATTACCTTCAATGACGCCTGGCGTGAGCTGGTGCCTATTATTGAGCGCGCAATTCTCACCGGTGATGATGAAATTGTTTCCAAGGGCGGTATTGTTACCCTTATTGGTCCTGCAGGTGTCGGAAAGACGACAACCCTGGCCAAGCTTGCTGCCCGCTTCGTCATGCGTTACGGCCCGCAGCGTGTGGCCATTGTAACTGCTGACCACTACCGTATTGGTGCTGTAGAGCAGATTAAGACCTATGGCCGTATCATGGGCTGCTCTACTTATGCCGTAAAGAATCTGGGCGAACTGCCTCAGCTGCTTTACACCCTTTCAGACAAGAGTCTGATTCTGGTAGATACTGCCGGTGTGGGCTTCAAGGATGAGCGTTTCAACGCTCAGCTCTCTCAGCTCAAGCTGCAGTCATCTCTCCAGCTCAAGCACTATCTGGTGCTGCCTTGCACTACCCAGCGCAAGGTTCTTCAACATGCTTATGACCACTTCTCCACTGTTGGTCTGACCGGTCTGATTCTGACCAAGATTGACGAGTGCCAGAATGTAGGTGATGCTCTGTCACTTTGTATTGAGATGAAGCTGCCAATCAGCTACATCACAGACGGTCAGCGAGTGCCTGAGGATCTGGATATTCCAAATCCAAATGCTCTGGCCCGCCGCGCTCTGTCAGCCGTCGAAGACGACGCTGCCCAGCGTGAAATGGCCCGCCAGTAGTCCTGGCATTCAGCCCGGAAACTGATGTACAAGTCAGCGTGAACGGGTCAGGCAGGGGCAACAGTGAGGCTTTAGGGCCTGCGCCTCAGCCGGTACAAAAGCGCATGCAGCCAGTGTATCGGCATAGCTGGTACAAAAGCGCATGCAGCCAGTGTATCGGCATAGCTGGTACAAAAGCGCATGCAGCCAGTGTATCGGCATAGCTGGTACAAAAGTGCATGAAGTCAGTGTATCGGCATAGCTGGTACAAATGCCCATGAAGCCAGTGTATCGGCACAGCTGGTACAAAAGCCCATGAAGCCGGGCTGTCTGCACAGCCTGTGCAGCTGTTCAGGCAGTGAATGTTTTCACTGCATTAAGTTCAGGTCTAAACCGATGCGGCTTAATTCTTGCATCTCTGGGGGTGCAGGCATGACTTTGTCCACCTGACTGTACGAATTTTGACGCTGCTGCAGCACAGGGTATCCCGTGAGCAATCGTGGAGAGAGCGTACATTAAGTGCAATCCCTGACATGCAAGATGCTGCCAAAAGCTGTTAGTGCGATCTGCGTATCTGTAAGCACGGTGCTTAATATAGTAAGATTACTAGATATTAAGACCGGCATGAACAGACCGGATTTGTCATAACTTCAGCATAGTCACCTGCTTGATTTTCCGGCCCCTGAATCAGTTTATTTCAGGGTGTAACAGAGGCTCCGGACAGACCTCAGGTCTGAAAGCCGCAAGTTTCTGCTCTGTAATTTCTGCTGAAACTCAGAGCACAAGATTTTCAATTAGCGCATAGAGCGTGAACTTTTAGCTTAAGAGTTTGCTGGTGTAGGATATCGTTTGTATGGCACCAAAATACAAATGGAGAAGAGTTAAGGTTATTACTGTTACCGGCGGTAAAGGTGGCGTCGGTAAGTCATCAGTGTCCTTAAATTTAGCCGTTTCCCTCTGTCAGATGGGCAAGCATGTCATGCTGTTCGACGCTGACCTTGGTCTGGCTAATATCGACGTTATGCTGGGACTCAAGGTTCGAAAGAACCTGGCTCATGTGCTGCGTGGCGAATGCACTCTTCAGGAGATCATCCAGGATGGCCCAGAGGGACTGCGTATTGTTCCTGCCTCCTCCGGTCTTAAGGAGATGGCTGAGCTGTCCATCGATCAGCATGCCGGTCTCATCAGAGCATTCTCCAGCCTTGAAGAGCCTGTAGACTTCCTGATTGTTGATACCGCTGCCGGTATTTCCGACATGGTGCTGTCATTCTGCCGTGCCGCTCAGGACGTAATCATGGTTGTGTGCAACGAGTCAACCTCCGTTGCTGACGCCTATGCCCAGATGAAGGTCCTCTCCAACGATTACGGTGTTTCCAAGTTCCGCATTGTTGCCAACCAGGTCCACTCTCTGGAAGAAGGCAAGTTCATGTTCAAGAAGCTGGTCACCCTCACCGACAAGTTTCTTGATGTGGCTCTTGAGCTGTGCGCCTGTATCCCAATTGATATCAACATGCGCAAGGCAATACGCCAGCGTACCTGCGTAGTTGATGCTTTCCCTCAGGCACCTGCTGCCCGTGCTTTCAAGAGCCTGGGACGCCGTGTACTCAACTGGCCTATTCCTGATATTGCCGGTGGCTATCTGGAGTTCTTTGTTGAGAACCTGATTCGCCGTCCAGATGAGCATGGCAATCTGCCAGAGCTGCCTCAGACACCTGATTTCGACATCTCTCAGGGCAGTGGCCTTGAGCCTCCAGCCTCTATCGGCAGCCAGCTGGGCCTGCAGCTGGATGGTGACGTAAACTTCAAAGAAGGTCAGATCGCCATCGATGAGGATGATGAGGAGATTGCAGATCAGTTTGCCAATGTTCGTGAAGATGCCATTGCCAACGGACTTATTGATCCGGAAGACGAACCAGCCCGCTGATTTTCCGATTGTTCAAACAAAAAACCGCACAGCTGTGCGGTTTTTTTGTGGATAAAATCTGCAGGGATTCTAAAATGGCCTCATAAGCTCCCACCCTGTAGCCCTCTGGCATGGTGTATGAGCGTTGGCATGTCCGGTCCATCAACGCCGCCTGAGCGAGCATTGCCTGAGATGGGCGCCGGCTGCGCGGGCATTGCCTGAGATGTTGGCTGCCTGAAATGAGTGCTGCCACGTCAGAGCAGGCTCATATGTGCAGCCGACCGGAAGCTGCTGCTGCACGGAAGGCCGGGGCAGTGGCATGATTTAAGCAAATCTAGGAAATTCACTGGTGCAAAGGGCAAGTGATGGCCCTGATTGCATCAATGTGCCGCTCTGTACTTAGCTGCTGCAGACTCAGAGGCTGCAGAACAGAGGACACAGTCTGTACAGCTTCCCGGTTTAAGCATTGTGATATCAGTATATGCTCACGGCAAGGCATGTGTGAGCCTGGCATGTGAATGATGCATTAATCACCAGGACAGGCGGCAGGGGAGCACATAGCACATTCGTATGACTTTATCCGTAAGTCGGGCCGTTTATGATTGACAGCTGAGGTTTATACGGATGCTGATTGCTCCTTTTTTGAGCTTTTTGAACAATTTTTGAGGCAGAGCGCGGCATATTGGCACTTTGCTAATTTTGTACTTGTCATATACTCTGGTAATATTAATTGGATAAGCCCGTGTTGCTGACCGTCAGCAGCATGCTGGCATATCGCAGTCAGTACTGCCTGAATATATCTGTTCTCGGAGCTCCGTTTTCGAACCTGGCTATTCATTGCGAGTAACGGCACGAAACCGTACCAGGTTGAGCTTTTTTGAAAACTGCTGTGCATTTTTTATTTTGCAAGGCAGTGGTTTCCGGAATCTGTCTGAATTATCAGAGCCGGCGGTTTTAGGTTTCAGGCCGCCAGCAGACTTTACTAACAGTTGAAGTCCTGTTTCAGCTCAGACCGAAGAATTGGGAAAAAATCGTTTCATGGGTAACCTTAATCAAGCAATGTTAAAAGGTGCAAAAGCCTACGAAGGCCAGAGAGTTGCAGAGCGTAACACTCTGGTGGTCAAGTACGCACCTCTCGTGAAGCGTGTTGCTTTGCACCTTAAGACCCGTCTGCCATCATATGTGGACGCCAATGACCTCATTCAGTCCGGAATGGTTGGTCTTATTGATGCCATTCAGAACTTTAAGGACGGACAGGGCGCTGCCTTTGAAACCTATGCCGCCATCCGTATTCGTGGATCCATTATCGATCAGCTCCGTCAGAGCGACTGGACCCCTCGTTCTGTACACCAGAATACCCGCGCCATTCGCGATGCTCTGACACGACTTTCCCACGAACTGGGACGCCCACCTACCGATATCGAAGTTGCAGCCCGTCTCAATGTTGATATCAACAGATACCATCAGATGCTTCTTGAGAGCAACAGCTCCCAGATCATGTGTATTGAGGATACAGGTCTTACTGATGACGTGATCGGTGACCGTCCTTTAAATGAGATTTCCGGCACCAACCCTGATGACAAACTCTTTGAGTCGCTCAACGGACTGCAGTTCCGTGACGCTCTGGCCAAGTCCATTGAGAGTCTGCCAGATCGCGAGCGCACCATTGTCAGCTTCTACTACGATCAGGAGCTCAACCTCAGAGAAATCGGCATGATTATGGGCATTTCAGAGTCCCGTACCTGCCAGATTCTGGCTCAGGCTCTTGTACGCCTGCGCGGTGACCTCGAGGACTGGTCTTCACTTCCGTCAGAAGAAATACGTCAGCGTGGCGAAGTGCCGCCTCGTAAGATCACAAAGCCACAGCTGCCTCCAGTTAAGCTCAAGTCATCACTGCTCTTTGATGAGTCAGGTGAGATTAATGACACTCCATTGATTCCTGGCTCCAAACCTGCTCAGCTCAGCCACGTAAAGACTGCTACTGATGACAAACCTAAGGCTGCCAGCACCGACAGACCATTACTTGATACCATCAAAGATCCTGCCACCAGGAGGTCAAAGGGTGCTATCGGTTACGACGATGATGTTCTCAGTGCTCTTGATGATCTCGAGTCCTTTGAAGAAATGCAGAACAAGGATCTTCCTGAGATTGCTGTAGCTGTTGAGAAGCCACGCAAGCGTGGGCGCCCAGCAGGCCGTGCCCGTTACGAGGCCATTGCCGAGCATACCAGTGCCGATGCCAGATCAGAAAAGTCACGCGGCGATGCAGTCACCAGGGATGTTACTGCAGACCATACAGTTTCACTTTCAGTACGTCCTGACACCTCCAGCAGCTCCGGTGAGGCAGAAGCAGAGTCATCAGCTCAATCAGCTGATGAAGAGCCGGTAAAAGCTGAAAAGCCACGCAGAGGACGTCCAAAGAGCACAACTGACTCGGTCAAGCACCGTGGACGCCCTTCGAGCAAGCCTGTGGTAATGTCCATGGAAGAGTTTGCTGCCATGCAGCAAAAGCAGAGCACCAGCTCAGCCAAATAATCCGACCAGCCATAATCCCCGGCCATGTTCGCCCTGCCGCATTCGGAATGACATGTTCGGACTGCCATGTTCGGGTTGATGTGTTCGGACTGCGCTGTTTTGTGACATGGCTCAATAGACCAGACAGGCTATGGGGCAGCAGATCCAGCCAGGACCAGACCAGCCCCTGGTCATATCCAGCCCGGCTGTGCCAGACCAGCCCCAGGTCATATCCAGTCCGGCTGTGCCAGACCAGCCCCAGGTCATATCCAGTCCGGCTGTGCCAGACCAGCCCCAGGTCATATCCAGTCCGGCTGTGCCTGACCACTCCCAGGTATGTGCCAGCCTGGCACATGTAAGGCCCGTCAGGGCCATCAGCTGGCAGTAAAGCCAGGAGAGATTGCAGGCCATGCATGTAAGCACATGGCAGGGCAGCTGAGCTTATCAGAGGAGCTTGCCGGGGCGGCATTTAAGCGCTTTAAGTCGTACTGGTATAATGGTCATACGTAAGTTGTTATTGCCTGTGCTCAGGAATCTGGCTGAGTATGCTGACTGCTGTTCACATGCCTTGCTGATATTCTAAAAGCCATCAATTGTGCTAATATATGCTGATTTTCCGGAGCATGGCTTCATCGCATTACTGGCATTTTGCGCATCAGTACATTAAAGTGCCTGTTGTATCAGGTTATTGTAGTTAACCGGCAATTTAACATCCTGTAACAGTGTGTTGTGGCTAAAGTTTGTAACATTGCAGCCGTTTGAGGGGACGGTATCTTGGGCAGCCTCAGTTTCCTCCACTCCCTGATCATATGAATCTGGCTGTGTGAGTCACAATCCATGATGGCTTTGCGTTAATGGATTCAGGCCAGCCCGGTAAAAACCTTGCTTTGTTCAGTCTGACAAACGATTCTTGAGGCACCCTGATATTAAGGGGGTGCGTTACTCAACATAAGAGAGCCCTGCTTATTTCAGGCCCGTCGGCCAGCGATTCAATATTCCATTATTTCAAGTTTTAAACAGATTTCCCGCAGTTTTGCAGTATGTCTGCACAGCTGTCGCTCATAATGCTCGGTCAGGGCTGTTCACGGCTGCAGTTTAAGATACACAGTTGATGATGCCGCCGTCATTTAATCCGGTATGGAACAGAGCTTGCAGCATAATGACATAGTCAGAAAGGAGCACTCCCAACAAAAGGGCCACAAATCTTGTCCATTAAAGTCTGCATGCCTGAGATTCTGAGTATCTTAAATCTGGTACAAAGCTTAATCATTTCAGGAAAACAGCCCGCCCTTTCAGTGTCCTGATCTGCTTTTATGTATCAATGAGTCCATGGATAAGGACGGCCTGCTGGTGTAAAATGCGGGCGCGATACAGTACAGAAAAGTCCCTGTGAATCATCTTTTGCAGAAAATTGACAGACGCCTCAGAGAGCTTCCGGCCCGTGTCCGGGCAAACAAAAAGTCAGGCATATATTTGCTTGATATAACAATTGGCGCTAATATTAGAGCTTGTAACAACGTTTTACGCCTGTCAGAAGGGTCTGATACAGGCGTCGTGAGCTGAGCGCTAATCCTGTCAGGATTATCGTCTGTACTGATGGCATGTCCTTAAACGGACCGGTACAGTTATTCATAAGCAGCTGCTGTTGCTCCAGTAAATCACCAGAGCGACATGGCAGTGCTGATGAAACAGATTTTTGTCACATGTCAGTGATACCGGGCCAGGTATTTCCTGCCTGAGCCCCGTCAAATCAGGCCTGCTGTCCTGCAAATGCAGAACATCAGTTTTTGAATGCCTGAAGACCTTTTGCAGTTAAGGAGAAGATCTTGGATAAAGATATCAAGATTTTGATCGTCGACGACTTTTCAACCATGCGACGCATCATTAAGAACCTGTTGCGCGATCTCGGCTACAACAACACTCATGAGGCCGATGATGGTGCTACTGCTCTGCCTATGCTTGAAAGTGGCGACTTCCAGTTCGTAATTACCGACTGGAACATGCCTATCATGCAGGGTATTGAGCTGCTCCGCAAAATCCGTGAGAGTCCAAAGCTCAAGTCACTGCCTGTTTTAATGGTTACTGCTGAAGCCAAGCGCGAGCAGATCGTTACAGCTGCCCAAGCTGGTGTAAACGGCTACATTGTCAAGCCATTCACCGCTGATATCCTCAAGGGCAAGCTCGACAAGATCTTCGAGCGCCTTGATGGTGGTGAAGCTTAACTGAAGGTGGAGCGGTAAATGTCCGATTTAAACCAGGCCGACGCAATGTTACAGGAGAGCGACAAGCCTCTCATTACTCTGGCTGATGCTGAGGAAATTGTAATGCTGCTGCAGGCTGGCATGCAAAAGGAAGCTGACAGTAAGCTGATTGCCATTACGCAGCAGCATGAAGAAAGCTTCTATCAGCAGGTAGGCTATCTGACCCGTGATCTTCACACGGCAGTGCAGAAGTTTGCTTACGATCCAAGATTACGTGAGATCACTGACGAAGAGATCCCTAACGCATCCGAGCGTCTCCGTTACATCATCTCTGTAACGGACAAGGCCGCAACCCGTACTCTGGATGCAGTAGACAGATGTACTCCAATTGCCTATGCATTAAAGTCATCCATCGATGATCTTATGCCAATCTGGAAGCATCTGATGAACGGTCGCATTGACCGCTTCGAGTTCGTATTTTTATGCCATCGTATTGACGATCTTTTAAAGAAGACCGCAGAAGACGCCTCAGATCTGTCCAATCAGTTAAATGAGATCCTCATGGCTCAGGACTTCCAGGATCTTACCGGTCAGATGATTCAGCGAGTCATCGGCCTGGTTACTGAGGTAGAGGGTAAGCTCGTTGAGTTCTTACGCTTCTTCGGCCAGTACACACCTGAGCAAGATCAGGAAAGACTCAAGCAGAAAGCAATTGAGGCCCAGGGTCCAGCTCTTGATAGTCAAATTGAGGCAAATACTGCCGCTGCTTCGCAGGACGAAGTGGACGACTTACTCGCAAGTCTCGGCTTTTAGGAGTAGAAGATGGATGAGGAGATACTACAGGACTTCTTGGTTGAGGCAGGCGAAATCATTGAGCGACTCGATGAGCAGCTTGTCCAGATTGAGAAGACTCCTAATGATAAGGACCTTTTAAACTCTATTTTCCGAGGCTTCCACACAGTTAAGGGCGGTGCCGGCTTCCTTGAGTTAAACGAGCTGGTAGACATCTGCCACGCAGCTGAGAACGTGTTCGACATGCTGCGTAACGGCAAAATCACCTTTAACGCCGAGTCATCGGACGCTGTTCTGCAGGCTTATGACGAAATCACCCGTCTTTTTACCGCTGTTCAGAACCGTGAGCCATTAGAGCCTGTCCCTCAGGAATTAATTACCCGTCTGCATGACATTGCTGACGGCAAGGGCTCCGGTGGCGGTGCTGCTCCGGCAGCTGCCGCACCTGCTCCTGAGCCAGCCGCTCCGCCACCACCACCTCCGCCACCTCCACCACCACCACCTGCACCTGCTCCAGCAGCTGCAGCTGAGTCAGGGAGCGGGGGCAGCATTGATGACATTACTGAAGAAGAGTTCGAAGCTCTGCTCGATCAGCTTCACGGTAAGGGTCATGCTCCGGGTGAGGCAGGTGACGCTGCTGCCCCAGCTGCCAGTGGTTCTGTAGACGCGACTGACGTCGAATTTGACAAGATGCTTCAGGCTGCCGGTCATAACGAGCAGCCAGCCGCAGCTCCGGCTGCTGCTCAGGCCGCCGCACCTGCAACTGCTCCGGCTGCTGCTCAGGCCGCCGCACCTGCAGCTGCTCCAGCTGCAGCCGCTCCGGCAGCTCCTGCTCAGCCTGAAAAGAAGCTTACTGGTGCTCAGGCCAAGATCGCCGCCGCCACCAAGGCCCCAAGAAGTGGCAACAATGCCGCAGCAGGTGCTGCCGGTGACGTTGAAACTACCATGCGTGTGGACAGCAAGGTGCTGGACGACATCATGAACATGGTAGGTGAGCTGGTACTGGTACGTAACCGTCTGGTGTCCATAGCTGCTCATCGCTCCGATCAGGAGATGAACAAGGTCATCGCCAACCTTGATGTGGTCACTGCTGACCTTCAGGGCTCGGTAATGAAGACCCGTCTGCAGCCAATCAAGAAGGTATTCGGACGCTTCCCACGACTGGTTCGTGACCTTGCCCGTAAGCTCGACAAGCAGATTAACCTCGTCATGGAAGGTGAGGATACCGAGCTCGATAAGAACCTGGTTGACGCTCTGGCCGATCCAATGATTCACATGGTTCGTAACTGCTGTGATCATGGTATTGAGCTTCCAGACAATCGTACTGCCAATGGCAAGCCTGCTACAGGTACCGTAACTCTGTCAGCTGCCCAGCAGGGTGACCATATTCTGCTGCGTATTATTGACGACGGTGCCGGTATGGATCCGGACAAACTCCGTCAGACTGCTGTTCGCAAAGGTGTTCTTGACGAGGAGGGTGCAGCCCGCATCTCTGATGAGGAGGCCTACAACCTGATCTTTGCCCCTGGTTTCTCAACCAACACCGAGATTACCGATATTTCCGGTCGTGGTGTGGGCATGGACGTGGTAAAGACCAATATCTCCAAGCTCAACGGCTCTGTACGTGTGCTTTCCGAGGTTGGCAAGGGCACTACCATTGAGATTAAGGTTCCATTAACCCTGGCTATTCTGCCAACCCTGATGGTACAGATCTCCGGTCGGACCTTTGCGCTGCCTCTTACTTCGGTCTCCGAAATCTTCTACCTGGATTTATCATCCATGCGTAATGTGGATGGACAGAACACCGTCATCATCCGTGACAAGGCTGTTCCTCTGTTCTTCCTCAAGCAGTGGTTTGAAAATACCAACATTTCTGAGTACCTCACTGGCAAGGCTCATATCGTGCTGGTACAGGTACCTGCTTCCAACCTGGTAGGCTTCGTTGTTGACGAGCTGGTAGGTCAGGAAGAAGTTGTGATTAAGCCTTTAGACAGCTTACTGCGTCATACTCCTGGCATGTCCGGCGCTACTATCACCTCCGACGGTGGTATCGCTCTGATTCTGGATATTCCAGGTCTGATCCGCGCCTATGCACGCAAAGGCGGCAATCGCTTCTAAACCCGATACAGGCTCCGACCCTGGTCGGAGCCAGGCAGCAAAGCCGCTACAGCCGAGCTGCCGGTCCGGGATCACCCGGACCTAACAGACTTAACTGCAATTTAGGGCACAACATACTGTTGTGCTGGAAAAGAGAGGTTTCTTTGAGACCTCTCTTTTATTTTGTCTGCTGTGCATACATATCAACATATCTAAATAGATTGTAAGATTATCAATATATTTCCACAAACCAGCCAGGAAAATTACCACCGTTTTACAGACATCGCCCATACCCCGCCACCCGCTCAAGCCAGGCACGGCCCGCTCCCACGAATAGGCCGTCTCCTGCGCATGTGCAGCCCCCATGCATAGGCAGCCTTCTGCGCATATGCAGCCCCCATGCATAGGCAGCCTTCTGCGCATGTGCAGCCCCCATGCATATGCAGCCTCCTGCGCATAGGCAGCCTTCTGCGCATATGCAGCCCCCATGCATAGGCAGCCTTCTGCGCATGTGCAGCCCCGTAGGCTTCCTTGACGGTCATCTGAATCTGCCAAAATAGTATACAAATGAGCCAAACATGGTTATGCCCATAGTGGGCCTACCGTAATCCATCGAGGTTCATATGATACACCCCTATGACAAGACCC
>NZ_JALKIK010000048.1:0-31443 GCF_023050955.1 Anaerobiospirillum sp. NML120511 | reverse complement strand
CTAAAATATTTTATAAATTATTAACAGGTACATGGAGCGGCATTGTATAAGGGGCTAAGACTGCTGATGCACAGCATGAGCGCTTTTGTTATGAGTTCTTGTTGATGCCATCATGGATTTTTTTCAGCAGATTGTTTGCTGCCTGCAGCTCACGGGGGTCTTTTGAAGCTTCTTAAGATCCTTAAGCTTTCCCCCATCTCTTTAAGAGCTTTACGAGTTTCCCTGTTTCCCTGTTTCCCTGTTTTCCTCAGCCAGCTTATCGCGCCTGTCAACAGCACGCTGCTCGGCTTTCTATGCCTTGTTTAACTGCTTTAACTGGTTGTCATGAAAGGTGTCAGGAACAATGCTGGCGTTCTTTTTGAACCAGCTGGCAATATTCTTTAAGGTCTCAACATCACAATCTAACTTGAGGCAACAGGCGGCTGTCAGCTCAGAATCAAATCAAAAAAACTCGCATGTATTGGCTACCACCATTCCATCCTCAAGTGTTTTAAATGCGGATGGATAATCAGGCATGTACTTATGCATACTGCACCCAGACATAATGCAGTCGGGCAGTCTGTTCAAAACTGGGATCGGCTGAAATGAGCTTACGCTCAGTGAGGAGATTAGGATAATGAGGCTGGAGAGTGAGGAGCAATTAACTGGATGAGACAGCCGTAGAAGAGAAGAGATTGATGGTTGGACATTACATTGCCTTAACTACAATGAAGGCAACATTCTGTTTACAGGGGTGGCAGATTTAATGATGAGCTGCGGAGGAAGATATTGATTTTCCTTGAAATATTACAGCCTGAATATGGGGCAAAATTTAGAGCAGATCTGATTTATACGGCATTTGGGACAGTCCTGGGTAGTAGTTAACCTGGCAACCCCTGGAGGCACAAGCATTTACCCATGATCTTAAATTTGCTAGAATAGCGCCGTTTCCATCATGCGCCCAGGAAACATCTCATTTCAAATTACGTTGCTGGATTAGCTCAGTCGGTAGAGCAGTTGATTCGTAATCAAAAGGTCGCAAGTTCGATTCTTGTATCCAGCACCAATTCAGGGCAGAGGGTGAAAATCGAACCTGTCAGTGCGATTCTTCACGCAGTGACGGGATCTATTCACGTATCTTTGAGTCTGGATCAGACCGCGCCTTTGCAGGGAAGTTTGACCCGGAAAAAGATAATGGCCTCTTTGCCTTTGGCCGTCTCTACAGAGAGCAGTACTTAAGCAACGCCTCGCCTGCTGAAAAGGTAGTACTTGCTGGTATCACCAATCTCTGCGAAAGCCCTTGGGCTCAGCAGCATAACGGTCAGATCAACCTGCAGAACTGGCTCATCTCACGTCGTCTTGACTCATTAATCACTCCACGCAATGTGGGGCGTCACATCCATGCCCTGAAAGAGCAGGAACTCATCAATATTGAGTTGCGAGATGGTAAGCGCTGGATCAGCGTTAATGCCAATACCAGCAGCAGCTTCATTCCTTTTATTTTCCTTGATAACAACACTATGACTTATTCAGAGGCCCTTTTTCTGTCAGGGCTTCTGAACACCTCATGCACCTTTGCCAGGGCTGGTGTTGACTTCGTCCTTCCTAATAACTCAGTCAGAGCCCACTGCGAAAACCTCATTTCTCAAAAGGTTTTCTCCCAGGGCAAAATTCACCGCATCATAGACAGCCTTGAGCACAAAGGGCTTATTCTACCTGCTGGTGCTGCTGGTGGTGGCGTTGCCATATCACCTGACATTACTCAGCCTTATGCAAGGCTTTTAAAAGTCAGGGAGTCTCAGAAGGCTTCTGACATTCTTAACACCAGGGCTGTTGCCGAGGTTGTTAAGTATGTCGACACTCCTCTCACCAGAATCATGCGTGCCCAGAAGCTCGATGCAATCCCAGGGTATATCCACAATCCAGTTGACGTCATCGACACCATCGAGGGGATCACCTTTATTGATAAGGATGACCTTAACCAAGACATTCCTTTTTACGAAGAGTCACTGGCTCAGAGCAACACCCTTTTGAACAACGAGCACTTTACTCCTGCATGCGGAGGAGCAGAGTACAACGCCTCGCGCAAACTCTCTGAAGTAAAGCGCAATGAGTTCTACAGCATGTCTCAAGAGCAGCAGTGGCAGGTAACTCTCACTGACGCATTCAACAGCACAGAGCTCGCCTGTGAAAGCAGTACTGCATTCAAACTCTCCTCAAACCAGCTCAGGACCATTTTAATTGATGGTATCGCTGGACAGGATGACAGAGATAACCTTGAATCACGCTTGAAGACAGCTGTCAGAGCAAGCCATAACAACAACTTACAGAAGGTAAGAGCCTTACAGTCCTCAAGCCCTAATACCATGAGAGAGATGGTCAATGCCATAAAGATCTATGAGCATCGTTATGGCGACCGTGAGCTCGCTGCTGTTATTAAGGAGCTGCAGGCTCTGACAGATCCGGGCAACACAAATGCGCACACCCCATCTTCAAACGCGCACACTTCTGCGCACACCAGCGGTCAAGGTGCGGACTCTATTTTATCAAATGCGCACACTAATTTTTCAAATGCGCACACTTTGTCTCCAAACGCGCACACCCTGGCTCCAAACGCGCACACATATAAGAACGGTATAAAGAACGACTGTAAGAACGCTTATACCAACGACACTAAGAACGAGCTAAGTAACGACGCTGTGCCCGGCGCCGGTGGCGCGGACCACAGCGCCGCCCCAGTATCTGGCCTTAGGCAGGCGCTCTCTGAGCTGCAGGAACTTGATTCCATCCAGACAAGTCCTCAAGAAACACCTCTGTTCGGTGTGGACGAGGCTTTCATCTGGGCAGACAACTGTCAGGCTGCGTTGAACAATCGTCCTGATGAAGTCACTGTTTCCAACGACTATTTAGGCGAGGTGAACGGGTACGTAATCTCTTTCGGTGAGTACATTGCACGAAGGATGACCCTCATAACCAGACATGAAAAGATCCAGGCAGAGATGGACAGCCTGGAGCACACTCCTGCAACTTATGCCAGAGACAGGGGAATTGAGCTTATTAAGGAAATCCAGGTACTTCGTGACTTATGTCCTGAAGTTGGACCATGGCAAGCCCCTTTCGACATTCCTGGTTATGGCAGAGGCACCGCTATAACGGTTCAGGAGTACAAAGACACTGTCTTAACCAGTCCGAAGACTTTCTGCACATCAGAATCAGTAACAGCTGGCGGAGAGAGGTCAGTAAACCTGCAGCAGGCGAATGAACATGCCATTGCCAATGACACAACTGAATCGATGGTTAATCCATTGCCTGCCAATCAGTCCTCAGTAACAGTTGCTGACACTGAGACAGAAGCTGTTGAACAGCCGTCAATCAATAAAGTCAACTCATTACTCTCCAAACTTGACGGGTTTTACCAGGCTGCACTTGAGCATGAACAGGGCTACCGTGATGACCACGAAACCTGCACTGACATGCATGCGGAGGAAGATGATGTTGGTCATGGACGGGTAACTTCTCCTGATGAATGTGAGTCGATGACCGGCATGGACTTTGTCAGCATCATGACCGGGTTACAGGCATCATCCCACAACAACAGCAAGGACTAGCATTTAATCCGGCGTGGCAGCAGAGCAGCGGGATTAAAACTTCTTCCCGCAGGCATGAATCTGCATATGCTGGAAAGGAGTACAAATGACTAAACTCACACAATCTCAGATTGATATGGCTAACTCAACTGATCCAAGAAGGCTGATAGAAAGTCTGGGATATGTATGCAAAGGTAAGGAGCATGCTTTCAACGTTTACAGCTCCTCAAGTTCCAAAAGTGAGCTTTATAGAGTAGACCGGAATAGAAACACTGGTCGATACGTGTTCTGTGACAAACATGCCAGCCGAGGCGGTGACATTATCAAGCTGATTATGGAACTTTCAAACATGAAGTTCCCTGAAGTAATTAAGGCTCTTTGTCCTGATGCCATAACTGATAAGTCGGCGCTGTCTGAGTTTGTCAGTAAAAGAGCAGCTGAATCTGCTGTTCCGAAACCAGCATTGTATCCACGTATTCCTATGACAAGGGAGCAAGACAAGGTAGATGGGAGAAAGTACCTTACTGATATACGTGGGATAAGCGGCAAAACGCTTCAGATAGCTGAGCAGCAGGGATTTGTCAGATATATAAAAGGCGCGGTCTTATTTTGTGGCTTTGATGAGAGTGGGAAAGTCAGAAATGTAGCCAAAAGAGGGTACTTAAGTACAGACATGAACCCTAAAACAAACTTCGCTAACAGCGACAAACAATTCGCAGGGCTGATAAAAGGAGACCCGAAGAGCGTATGGGTTGTTGAAGGCGGGGTTGATGCTCTGGCGTTAATTGATATGGCTTACATGCAGGGACATCCACAGCATCCAACCATCATCATATCCAATGGAGCAGGCGAGAAGAAATGGATTGATACGCCACACCTGTCCAGCATTATCAGGTCTGCTGAAAAGGTGACTATCGTATATGACAACGAAAAAGATGCCCAGGTGGAGGCCGGTACCAACCGGGCACACCAGGGTCAAAAGGAAAAGATAGAAGCTCTGATTCAAAGAGAAGTCAATACTTACAGACCGCCTGCCAAATATGGCAAGGACTTGGCGGATATGAATTTATGTAAAAAGAGAGGTATGGCTGTATCACAAACACCGCAGCCATCCAGGACCTGCAGCTTAGAACGTAATTAAAGGAGTTTTTATGGTAGCTAAGGTACTTACCATCAGTAATGAAAAAGGCGGAGTAGGCAAGTCATTTCTTGCTGTGCAGACTGCCTTTTATGCCGCATATCAGTGCGGGTGCAAGACCCTCTTCATTGATCTTGACAGTCAGGCTAACGCCAGCAGAGTGTTGATCAAAAACGAGATGGTTACTTTGTCCAACATCAAGCCAGCTGATCTCTTCTTAGCAGCTGAGGAGCGAGACATCAATACAGATGCAGAGATTGGTGGGGAAGAAAACAGCAATCTTCAGCTTATCTCAGCAATTAACTCAAAAGAAGAGCTAATCACTCTTCAAGAGAATCAGGAAAGCGAGCTGATACAGATGTACTCTAACTTTGTTGAAGCAATAGGTGTCCTGAAGAGTCAGTTTGATCTTATTGTGATTGACAGTAACCCTAATGCGGATATCAGGAGCAACAGTGCTGTTGGCGTTGCTGACATCATCATCTCTCCAATCCAGCTCTACACAGAGTCGATCCAGGGTCTGGAAGGAATAGTAAATCGAGTCGGGCAGCTTAATAACACTGCGAGAGTTTATTTCATTCCAAACATGGTTGACCACTCGGAGCTCCAGGTTCGGACTGCGGAGAAGCTGGTTGCAATGAACAAAGACATGCTGCTGCCAATCCATGAGATAAGCGTAACCAGAAATGATGACCAGATTGTTATAGGAGTGTGAACTGCATTACGGCGTCATTAAAAGACGAAACTGTTTTGCAGTGGCTCAGGATATAGGCAAAGGAGTATGGATAGTAAATAACAATAAAAGTGGCTGGAGAGAAATCAGAAGGGTGCTGTTCACCATCATGGAGGCGATTGACGTTGACAAAGAGTTCTCTGCTGCAGATGAAGTTGTATTTTCACTTGAGAAGCTTAAGCAGGCACATCCAGACAAATGGAAGCGCCTGCTGAGACACCTTTGGATGTGTGGACATACTTTCGGCTTCACACTGCCTGGCTTGAGCCAGGGCGATGTACAAAACCTCATTGGCCTTAAAGAAACATCACCTATTTCATTAGTTAGCTAAGGAGTACCCATGGATTTATCAAAGTTGAATCTGGACAGAAAGGAAGTAGTAGAGCAAATAGAACTGTCCAAAATCATCAGAGACAGCAAACAGCCTCGTAAGGATTTTAACGAGGACAAAATGCAGGAGCTTGCTCGTGATATTGAAGCAAATGGGCTTTTGCAGCCTATTATTGTGCGAAAAGACAGCCTTCAGTACGTAATTATTGCAGGTGAAAGACGCTATCGGGCTTTCCAGCTTCTGGGCAAAGAGAAAATCCCGGCCATCGTCAGGAAAGTAGAAGACGACAGCAAAATCGGCTATCTGCAGATGAGTGAAAACATCAAGCGTGACGAACTTAAGTACTATGAAATTGCTGACTTCATAACCTCCCGTATTGAGCTGGGTGAAAAGAAGGGTGAGATAGCAGAGAAGCTTGGCATGAAAGCTCAACGTATCTCTGACTACCTTACCTGGTCAGAGGCCCCTGATTGGCTCAAGTCTTACAAGGACAACTTCAAAAGTATATTTACATTTGCCGACTTCGCTAAAGAGGCTGAAAAGAACGGCGAGGCACTCAAAGAGTTCGTGGCCTTGCAGGCTGGTTTTAATGATGACAGTGCCGAGCTATTTACCAGTAGCACATTAAAGGCATTCAGAGAGAAGCTGTCATCTGGCGGCAGCGAAACCCCATATGAAAACAGCTCAAACGAGCATACGGCAGAGGCCGATGCAGAGCCAGCGGGGGGAAACTCTGGTTATGACAGCAGCTGGTACAGTGAAGAAGGAGTAGGGACGGGACATGACCCCCAGGAGGCAAGCGAGGGAGAAGACTCCTCCAGAGATGATGTTGATGACTATGAAGATGCATTTTCAAACAACGAAAGCAACTCTTCCCCGTCAGCCAGCCCTGATGACGGTGAGGGGCCAGACATGGAACGCGAAGCCGATGAAATTCTGAGTAACGATGATGCAAAGACTCGATATCGCAAGCCACTCATCCTTGGAACTATTGATGGTAGAAATGTCGAGTTCCTCTACAAGGTAGTGATGCCAGACGGCTTTATCATGGTTAAGTTTGAGGACTCAGGCGAGGAAGAAGAGCGCCTTGCAGAGGAGATAAAGATAAATAGAGTAATAGAGGGGTAGCAAAGAGAAATTTCCAAATTTGGAAATTTTTAGGCTAGGGCAGGATAGGCAACCTGCGGAAAACCCATGGGGTTTTTCTTGCGGTTGCCCCCTGCACATCCGTGGGACACCAGGGCAGTCATCAACATGACTACTTCTGGTGTGTAAGACACTTTAGCCTTGCTAAAGTCGCTACAAGTAGCGGTCAAATAGAAGGTAATCTGAATATGAAAACAAAATATAAGAAGTTAACAATCCAACTGGGGGACGAGACTCACTTAATGTTTGAACGTTTTGCTAAAGATAAAGGAAAACGCCCAGCTACTCTGGCCAGAGAAATACTGACAAGGGCATTAAAGAACAATGAAGTTAAGGCAGAGCCCGCGCGTGAATCTTCCGATTCAGTAAGCCTTCATGTCAAACTGAACAGCGAAGAGGTGAGGGCCTTAGACTTTGTGGCCATGCATTACAACGTATCAAGGCCAAAGGCAGTACTTATCATAATCAGGGGAATGTTGATGGATATGCCGACATTCACCGGCGAAGATAGAGATGTTCTTTCAAGGTCCAATGTGGAGCTTAAGGCTATAGGTACCAACCTTAACCAGCTGGTAAAAGAGTTGAACTCTTTCAGAAAACATCGCCTGCTTATAAACGAACATAACCTTAAAGAGGAAGTAGCTTATTTTAAAAAGCTAACCCATAACAGATCTCTGGAGAAGTACATTAAGGAGCATGTAGAGGTCGTCAGACAGATGATTAAAAAAGCGGCTCGGAGGTTCTGAGTATGGATGTTGATAAAAATACGGCTATAAAAATAGCCCGGGAACATCGCGAGTATGTAAGAAGATTCAGAGAGGCTGAAAAGCTGATTAGCAGAGTACTTCCATATCCGGATGAGCCAGATATTTTTAAACCAATAAAAAGGGTCAAGCTAAGGAAGCAGGCGGGGGGAGGTGGTCGTTTCACATATCTCACCAGGGGCTCGGGATGGCGTTCAGGATGGGGGTACAGCTCGTCTAAATCTGCAAGCACCTCTGCCAGATCAGTCTCAGAAAAAAGGCGTAGCCGCACAGTAAATTCAAACTATCGTAAATCCCGTATATATAAGAAAGGCACTGGGATTTCAGCAGTACAAAAGGCAAAAGGCATTGTCAACAGCTACAAGGAAGCTGTTATCAAGATAGACAGAGCTTCTAAAGGCATAAAAACTGCCAGTCATTTACATAAGGCCGCCAGCTACATTATTCGCAATGGAAAAGTGCTTCCTGAAGGTCCAGATGGTTCAACTCTATCAAAAGAGCGTTTATACGACCTTATAGACGAGTGGGCTAATGATATGGCTATAGCAGAGAGTAAGGACTCTATTGAGTACGATAATAACGCTCCAGCTGCAGCTCGCCGTTTTATCTTATCAGCGCCTCCGGGGACGAATCACGATGCTATGATGAAGACGGCACGGCAATTTGGGCAGGAGTTCTTCAGGGATAATGGTTTTGATTACGTATATGTTATGCATGCTAAGACTGAAGATACTCCTAATGAACCTGACCATCCACATGTCCATTTTCTTATCAAATCTGTTAACAATCAGGCGCAGAGACTTAACATTAGAAAAAATGACCTGAAATTTATGAGAGAGCGTTTTGCGGCATTAGCAATGCTTAACGGCATTACCATGAATGCAACGGACCGCGCTGTAAGAGGTGTAGCGAGGTCAAATACTTCTATTGAAAAACACTATATAGACTTAAAGGCCAAAACAGTAAAAGAGGAGCCTGTATGGACAAATGGTCAACTTGCTGCGAGAGCAAGGATCAAACAATCAGCAGATTCTGCAACCAGAGAGCTGATTGAAATAGACGACCCCTCCATAAACAGCCTGGCTAAAGGGCTCCAAGAACATTTTTCTACATTCTCAAACGAACTCCCGGACGAGATAAGTACAGGAGAATTTTATAAAAGCTTTATTGCAATGAAAAAGAAAGCAGCAAAGGAGAGCAAAAACATGAGGGAAAATACAGAGATTAGAAATAAAGAAAGTGCTCAATCTCAGGCTCAAAAATGGGCAATCGAGCGTCGAAAGAAAGAATTATCCCGCAGGGAAAAAGAAAGGCTGAGATAAGCGTTCTCCCCTGATCATGGCATGACAGCCGTACCAGCCCACAAAGTAATTCTTTTCCCGCCAGCTAAAGCTACGACTGCTGCGGGAACCCTCCTGTCAGCACCAGCAGCACCATCCTCCTTATACTTTTAGCCAGGCAAGCTTAGTCAACAGCAGCCTTAACTTAATGAAGGCTCCTCTTAGGGCAAACGGGAAAGAGGTGTACTGTAACTGACCAGCTTCGTGTCTTCCCAGTGTCAGGATGCCAGTTCCACCAGAAAAATAAAGCCCTGTACTCGGTTAAGAGCACAGGGCTTTCTTGTAGCGGCCATTTCTTGCCGGGCTAAGGTAGAGTTCTTTATGTTCTGATCTCTGGATAGCGCGAGCGATTATCTCCATCAGTACAGCGTAATAATTCTGGGTATCATTTTATTGCTCATATTAACCCCCTGGGATATAATAATGGGACAAGGGCATTGCCCTATTATTTTTGTTATGTGGCAGGCTAGGGCCTGCAGTTGAAACCCTACTTGAGGTTACACTCAGTAGGGTATTTTTTTTATGCCTATAATATCAACTTTATAAATCTGCAGCAGCACACCCTCCTTATGCTTTTAGACAGGCCAGCTTAATCAACAGCAGCCTTAACTTAACGAAGGCTCCTCTTAGGGCCAACGGGAAGGAGGTGTATTGTAACTGACCAGCTTCGTGTCTTACCAGTGTCAGGATGCCAGTTCCACCAGAAAAATAAAGCCCTGCACTCGGTTAAGAGCACAGAGCTTCCTTGTAGCGGCAACCGGCAGGCCTTAGAACGGTATGTCTTTTTCGTCAAATGGCAGACTGGCCTTAGGTGTAGAGTTGTCCTTACTTATATTATTGTCTATCAGGTTATCCAGCCAATCCAGCCATTTAGCGTGAGCATCAATAAATGGCTTCGTTGGTTCATGATTTTCATTACTTACATTATTAGCTGGCTGTGTTTCCAGCTCTTTAAATTGATCCTCAGGAAGTGCGTCCGGCTCAGGATTATACTTGCTTTTCAGAGCCTCAAGAGCCCTATGTCTGTTGAAGAGATTGCCTTTGTAATAGTACTGAGGGTTGACGGTTAGCTTCTTGCCATCCTTTATCACCACACCGTGCTTGAGAAGCCTTTTAAGGGATTTAGAGAGTTTTGGCCGTTTAATACCAACTAATTCAGCGAGCTGCTGCTTAGTCATTTGAGGGACTTCGTTGCCGTAGTCCATGATATTGGTAAGCTTTGCTAACACACAGATATCAGTCTTTGTGATATCAGAAGTCTCAAGTAAGGCATCTAAAGAAGCATAAAAAACATAACAGAATGACTCATAAGGTTGTAAGTTGTTTTCGAACATCTTGCTGTAGTCCATAATCTAAGTAAGAGTTTCTACCACAAAGAAATCAGACTTTGTGATATCCGAGGTGGGCTAAAATAATTGTTAATGTGTTATAATAAAGCCACTATATTTCATAGAATAAAAAGGTCCCACGGGAGGGGCCTTTTTTATTGGCTTTTTATGGAAAGGTATTTATCAGGATTTTAAAAAAGCCCTGGCTAATTAAGTCAGGGCTTTTTTATTTATTGATGAGAAACCAAGGTAAATACAGAAACTATCTTGTCATTTCCTTAGGCTTTGCACGAGTGCGTGTTGATTTATCTGGTGCGGTATTTTCAGGAGCAGTTGCTCTCTCTTGCTTCTCTTTTGCATTAGAGCCTAAAGTACGTTCTTCCTTTTGAACCAAATCAGAAGCTCTTGCAAGAGTCTCGCTTTTGATCCCCGCAGTTGCGGCATCCTCCCTGTTTGGTACTCGCTCTTCCTTAACTTTATCTTTAATAGGCTCGTGCTTAACATCTTTAACTGGGTCGAACTGCATTTGATACTTAAACTCTTTAAATGCATCATTGCTGATAAACACAGCCTCCCTTTGTCCCTCAGGGGTCTTCAGGAGATCGAGCCATTCTTTAGCAAATTGCTTATTTGCCTCAGAAATCTTACCTATAGAGGAGTCACCAATGCGTGACATGGTCATCTGATCGCCAATCTCTTTAATTAAAGCAACTCGAGACTCATGACTAAGCTTAGAATATTCATTCTTCGCGAACTCTCTTGGATTTGAGGCCTCATGGTCGGCCTTTGCAGCAGCGAACTGGCTCTGCCTGTCAGCGAAGGGCATATCATTCTTTTCAATTGGAGGAAGATTCAGGCCTTTAAACTGATTGGCATTAAAGACATTAAAATACTTGAATGTCAGTCTGCTCGATCCATCTCTATCCAGAATAAGCAGCTTTGTTGCTTTTTCTCCTTTCATTACAGTTCCCCCAAGCTCTTTACCCTCATTGAAGGTAAGCCAGCGAGGATCATCATAACCTTTCTCTCCGGACACCATTTTCAACATAACATTGTTACTTCCACCATAGGGGTAACCAGTTTTTGGGTTAAATGGCTCTTCCATACTGTTTTTGGAGAATGGCAGGTTATCGTTTTCGATAGCATAACTGAGTTTTTTTGCAAACTCTGCAATAGCTTCCTGAGTTTTGTTTTCCTGAGTTGTTTCTAAATTAGTGTCGCTCATACTTAGTTTCTCCTGAGTTAAGAGCAAATATTGTCAACTGCATAAGCAATTTCCTGAGCTCTCTGATTAAGCTCCCAGTCGGCAAGACACTCCTCCTTGTACTGATCAGGATAGATATCGAAATCGGAGAAGAGCTTTTCATACTGCTCGCCTTCAACCTTTACTCCCACAAATGCTTCTTCATCCTTATCCATCCTCAATCTTGCACTTTCAGCAAGAATCATGATGCTTGTCTGCTGGATTACAGCTTCCTGCATAGGGGTGTATTCTCTTTTAATTGGCATGTGTACCTCACTAACAACTAGATTAAAAAACGCAGCCTAAATGGTTCTGTCAGGCTGCACAACGTGTTAAAAGTGTCAGCTATTATCCACAAACTGATAGTACTGACCGACATATCCGAGTATAAGTGTTGCTCCTGCAGGTCCAGATCTATTTTTCTCTACAATTACCTGAACCTGATTAGAGTCATTGCTCTCTTTATGCAATAAAAGCATAACATCTGAGGCTCTGTGAATACCTGTAGAGCCAGCTATATTTTGTGCGGTTGGTGTGGTATTACGCCTGTCTACTGACAAGCCCACCTGAGAAAGAATAAGAATTGGAACATCATATTCTCTCGCAATATTCTTTAATGCATAGCAGACATCATTATAAATTTTAGGGAGATTCTCAAAATCATTCGGTTCTGATGTCATTCTCATTAACTGTACATAATCAATTATTACCAGAGATGGGGGGTGTCCAGTAGTAGAAATTGAGTTGCGGACATACCTCCTTATATCATTAGGCGTGGTTATGGCCTTTTTAGGAGTTATGACATTGAGAAGACTATAGTTTTCAGAAGAGTCAGAGGCATTCTCAGGCTTACGTTCGTATGACTTAATTCTTTGAATTGCCTTAGCCCAATTAGAGGAAGACACAGATGACATGTCTCTTCGCTGTATAAGCCGGTAATCAATCTGACCAACAGAGCTGATTAGACGATAGAACACCTCGTCCATGCTTAACTCAAGGCTGACAAAAAGGACCTCGCCTTTATTTTCAGGCTTGGCCATATTGTGATCAGCAATGTTTAATGCAAAGGCAGTCTTTCCAACACCTGGTCTGGCAGCCAGTGTGTTAAGTGTCCCTGGTACAAAAGCAATGTAGTCATCAAGCTTTTTGAAACCTGTAGGAATCAGCCTTGGAGCTTCTACCTCCTGTAGTCTTCTAAGAGAGTCAACCAGCTCAATTACACCACCTGATTCAAGTGGGGTTTCAGAATTGCTTGTTTTGATAGCCTCCAACCTGTCTTCAGTCTGCTGAATAACTTCATCTAGATTGCGTCCATTAAGTTCAATAGTATCGTGTCGGAGTGCTTCTGAAGATTGGATTAGGTTTCGTCTTAAAGATAGCTTTTTAATACTTTTAGCAATCTCAATTACAGCAGATTCAGGAAAAATTTGACATATAAGGATAGATGAAAGAAATGAATTGTTAGAAAACAACTTTGCTGGGTGTTTTTCTGTAATAAACATTTGGAACGTCGTAGTGTTAAGTTGTTCTACCCCCGTAGACTCTGCAAAGTTATTTATCTCCTCAAAAAATAAACCTGCCTTTTCTCCAGCAAAGTCATCTTTATTTAGATTCAACTTTAAATAGTCGGCGTTATTAAGTAACGAAGGTGAGTTAAGAACATTGCAGAGAAACGTTTTCTCTGCCTCTATATTTACAAGAGTGGCAGATACGTTGACATTAGCGGAATTCTGCTTGTTGCGAAATAGAAACATGGCTATATCTCATAGAAACTATGGTTAATGATCGTATGAATCAAAGTGGTGGACGGGGCTACTTTGGATTCATGTTGATGGCGTGGGCATCTGTGGAATTGCACTTGTGGCGAGGCCGCACCATGAACAGCTCGCGTAAGCTGCATAAGTGCTGCTCGCTAATCAGTGATTGGCAGACGGGAAAGAGCGTAAGGTTAACTGCTGGGCTGCAGTAGAAGAGGTTCTTAAAGGTGGGGGAAACTTCGATCGGGCAGTCATATTTCATAGATTAGACCTGTGAGGACATAGGGCCTGCGAAAAGCGATACGTATCTGTTGCGTAAGGCTTTAGTAATTTATACGTATAAAACGGGAACCAAATTGGTAGCGACAGCATAAGTTGACTATTCGTGATTCTTGATCAAAGCACTCTGCTGCGGCAGGCTGTATCCATTATTTATGCATAAACCTTTGATGCGAATTGGATTTTCTAAATGTGAACCGGCTCAGAGCTCTTGCTCCCATAAGTCACTGCGTCGCATATTTATAGGGTTTATGCTTCTGATTGTGTGGGTACTAATCTCAGATACAAATGCTAGAGAGATTGGACGAAGTGAATTTGAGCAGCTTGCCAGCAAGTGTGCACCAGACATAGCACCCGACACTATGGCATCTGTCATTGAAATTGAGAGCGGTTTTAGACCATATGCCATTGCTGTAGTAAATGGTCCGTCTTTTTACCCGGAAACATATGAAGAGGCCCTGTTAAAGATCAACGAGATTGCAACACAGAATGTATCTTTCTCCGTTGGCCTTGGGCAGATCAATAACAGGAACTTTGAAAGGATGGGAGTAACCCCTGAGCAGATGCTTGACCCGTGCTTCAACATTAAAGCCTCTGCTCAAGTGCTGGGGGAATGCTACAGACGTGCGATAAAAGAGCATGACAGTCAGTCAGACAGTCTGAAAGCAGCTCTTTCCTGTTATTACTCAGGAAATTTCATAACAGGGATTAAACAAGGGTATGTGGATAAGGTGGTTAGAAAAGGAAAGGAGAGAGTACCTTCGATCAAAATAATTCAAGATTTTAATGATAAGCCTCAGAGGCCTCTGCTGGAGCAAGCCAGCCAGCCCTCTGGTTTGATTTTGTAGAATTTTTTATACGCAAAACCTGCATATACATAAGTGTTCGTTGTATGAGAAACTCACATATAGTTGTAGTTCTCCGCATAAATCATAGTGTTCAGGTAGTACGTCTAAGATATTCAATCATTACAGACAACATACGCAAATACGAATCGAACTCATTTTTCAGGAGATTTGAGATGATACGCAATTTATACGCAAAAAATTCACTTTTATTTATTGGTGCATTACTGTGCTCACCAGCTGCTTTTGCTGCTTCCGGAGGAAGCGGCACTAATGTAGAAAGCATGTTTAACCAAATTCTTGACATTCTTCAGGGTGTATCGGTTGTCGTAGTTACTGTAGCCGTAATCTGGGCTGGCTATAAGACCTTATTCAAGGGTGCAGGCCTTATGGAGGTTGCCGGTCCATTAATGGGTGCAATCCTCATTGGCGCAGCTCCTTGGCTGGCTCAAATTCTTGTAGGGTAATATGGTTCAGAAGACACCTTTATTTAAAGGAGCTACGCGTCCAGCCTGTGTATGGGGAATACCTATTAAACCCTTTCTTGGATGTTGCGGAGTATGCCTTCTTCTCGCATTCTGGGTATACATGCCGCTGCTGCTCCTGGCGCCGCCTATTCTATTTGTGATGAGGCAGATAGCCATAAATGACGATCAGAAGTTCAGACAGCTTTTCTTAAGCTTTCGTACCAACTTCCTTGGGAGTGGAAATAAGCTCCACTGGAAAGGTGTTTCATCCTTTGGTCCAAGTATTTACAGTGACCAGATTAAGAAAAAGCTATACAAGAAATAATTTATGCAGGTGCCTGTAAGGGCACCTGCTCATATCACATAAAAGACCAGCATATTGCAGAGATTTTAGAATCTGCTCTTGACAAGTACCTTGAAAGAACCTGGCGCTGAAAGCTCACATTGAGGCAGGCCGGAGAGGAAGATTATGACAGTTCCAGAAAAAACACCTGTCAAAGAAATCATGGACCGTTTAAAGGAGCAGTCTGAGAACAGCCCTTTGGTTTGCAGAAGTAAAGGGCACTCTAAGAGTATTACTGGCATACAACAACAGATAATCGACTCTATCGAAGCCAGAATTGCTCAACACTCGGCTAAATCTCGTGGAAATAAAGACTCGCCTGCTGCAATCATATCCTCCCGCCTGCAAAGGCAACTTGAGCAGGGAGCGATAGTTAAAAGAAGCAGGAGTGCTAAGAGTAATGAATCGAGAGAAAGGTAGATAAACTTGGTAGGAAATTAAAGAATGGGTGCATCCAATTTTAAAGAAAGTATTGACATGATGCGAGCAGAGGGGGCGATCAATAATTTTATTCCCTTGTCTTCTGTAGTTGCACCTGGCGTTGTTATGGGAAGGGATGGTGAGCTTATCAGTTCCTTCATTGCAAAAGGTATTACTTTTGAGACAGCTGATGATATAGAAATTGACCAGGGAATTAACAACCTAAACATCCTGTACAGGACTATTTCTAACAGCAATTATGCCCTCCAGCTGCACCGC
Source organism: Anaerobiospirillum sp. NML120511 (assembly GCF_023050955.1). Taxonomy (NCBI): domain Bacteria; kingdom Pseudomonadati; phylum Pseudomonadota; class Gammaproteobacteria; order Aeromonadales; family Succinivibrionaceae; genus Anaerobiospirillum; species Anaerobiospirillum sp. NML120511. The sequence continues at coordinate 15,464 of NZ_JALKIK010000048.1, read as the reverse complement.
CTCCGCAGGCCCATGCAGGACGAGCTTAACTGCTGTTCAGAAAAGGGATTTGCTCATGAGTTATCAAAAAAGTATAACGAAACGATCGGCAAATCTCGTCTAGTGGCTACTGAGCTCTACCTTACCCTCATAATGAAAAGAAGAGGTAAGCTGACTTCCAAATACAGGTCTAAGGATGAAATTGAAGCTGATATAGCAAAGCAACTTGAAGAGTTTGAAAATGTCTCCTCGCAATTCCAAAGATCATTGAGCAGATTTGACGTGGTAAAGCTTGGAGAGTATGAGTCAAACGGTAAATTATATTCGGATCAGCTTGCATTTTATAACTTTCTTCTTACAGGTAAGATGCAGCCTGTAAGAGTTCCTTATGCTCCATTGCATGAGGCTTTAGGTGCCGTACAGATTTTTGCTGGCGCTGATACCCTTGAAATCCAAACAGCAGATAGTAAGGCATTTGCTCAGTGTATTGAGTTAAAAGACTATACACAAGATACCTTTTCAGGAATTCTTGATGGTCTTCTTTATCCTGATAAATCACATGTTAAGCCTTATGTTTTTATTGAGACGCAGACATTCTGCTTCCTGTCCAAAGTAGAGGGGCAGAAATTTCTGCAGATTCAACAGAAACAGCTGCTCGCATCTAATGATGCTGGTGTAAGCCAGATACGGGCTATGGACGAGGCTATCGACGGAGTTATCAATGGTAACTTTTCAATAGGAGAGTACTCATACAGCCTTATGGTATTTGGAGATTCTGTTGATATTGTCAAACAGAATACTCAGGATGCTGTTAAGAAGCTTCAGGACGAGGGTTTTCTTCCTATCGTGTCTACACTGGCTTTACCAGCTGCCTTCTTCTCTCAGTTACCTTGTAACTTTGACTATCGACCACGTATTGCCAGAATTACCTCAAAGAACTTTGCTCACCTGGCACCCCTTCATAACTTCGACTCGGGTAAGCGTAATGGAAACCCTTGGGGCGAAGCACTCGCGCTTCTGACAACTCCTTCCGACCAGCCCTACTACTTTAATTTCCACACTTCACCTGCTGGCGAAGACTCCTTTGATAAGAAGACACTTGCCAACACAACCATTATTGGTACATCCGGCTCCGGAAAAACCGTGTTGTTGAACTTCCTGATTGCAATGGCGCAGAAGTACCGTAATGATGGCTATAAACTCACAACTGTCTTTTTTGATAAGGACTGTGGTGCAGAGATTGCCATCAGAGCAATGAAAGGCGGCTATCTTTCAGTTAAGAATGGTATTCCAACTGGATTTAATCCTTTTTATCTGGAGAAGACAGAGGCAAACATTCAGTTTCTCATCTCCTTCATGAAGCTGCTGATAAAAATGGATGAGCAGCCTATTTTAATCAGTGACGAGCTGGCTCTTACAGAAGCAGTGCGTGCTGTTATGGATATGCCACGTGAATTAAGGCGTATAGGTATCATCCCGCAGTTTCTGCCTCAGGGTCTTACCAAGGAAGAAAAAGAGAACTCTTTGGCAAAACGTCTGTACCGCTGGATTGGCAATGGTGATCTTGCATGGGTGTTTGATAACCCTGTAGATACTTTAGATTTCGATAGATACCCTAATTTTGGTATTGATGGAACGGACTTCCTTGATAATCCTCAGGTGAGGACTCCGCTGGGGTTCTATCTGCTGTACAGGATGGAGAGCGTACTGGATGGCCGCCGCTTCTTCTTTGTAATGGATGAGTTCTGGAAGTGGCTTCTGGATGATGCATTCAGTGACTTTGCCTTCAATAAGCTTAAGACCATTAGAAAGCAAAACGGATTCGGTGTTTTCGCCACCCAGTCACCATCAGATGTTATCTCCAGCCCTATTGCAAAAGCTGTAATTGAGCAGTCAGCAACGCAGATATTCCTGCCGAATCCAAGAGCTGACAGGGATGATTATATAAACGGATTTAAGGTAACTCCGTCCGAGTTCTATCTTATTTCTCAGCTTGGAGAAGACTCCCGTCTTATGTTGATTAAGCAGGGCCATAAATCCGTGGTTTGCAGGCTTGATCTTTCTGCGTTTGGTAAGGAGCTGAAGATACTCTCCGGCTCTACAGATAATATCCTTCTTGTCGAAGAGCTCATCAAACAATACGGTGAAGCCCCGGATAATTGGCTACCTCACTTCTATGAAAACAACAAATAGGAGAATCATTATGAAGCTTAAAAAACTTGCTGCTGCAGTAGTTGTCTCGGCCTCCCTCTCACTCGCCTCCCCGCTAGCCAGTGCTGACGGTATTCCTACCGTAGACTTTGCGGCTATTGCACATATGGTTGATCAGCTTAACCAAATGAAGACTCAGTATGCAATGCTGGAATCTCAATATAAGCAACTTCAGACAATGACTGAAAAACTGGAGGGCTACAGCGGTATAGGAGAAAACATAATGATGGATGTTCTCAAAGAGCTGCATCCTGAAGTTTATGATTTTTTGAATGGTTTAACTGTAGAGAATTTCCCTGAGAGAGCTATGGAAATTTTTGAGGAACGTGGCTTTGATAAAGCATGCGGCATAGAGAAAGGTTTAAAGCTAACAAGCGTTCAGGAAAAATGTAAACAGGAATATTTATATGTAGCTGGTGCGGAATACATGTTTGAGCAGAGCGCCAAAAATGCGAGTAAAAGAGGCGAGAAGCTTAATGAGCTTATGAACCAGGCCCAAAATGTTCAAACTCAGAAAGAGGCTGCTGATCTTCAAATAAGAATTTCAGGCGAACAGGCTTCATTGCAGTTAGCTCAATATCAGGCTGACCAGACTGCACGTGCAATCGAGCAGGCAGAACGTAATAATAAAGAGTCAAGAAGACAGGATTTAAAAAGATCATTCTGGGGGCATCAGGGTTAATAATTATGGCTAATATTGGAGACCAAGTAAGTAATGCGGCTTATGACGTCACTCCTGCGGGTGTAGGAAACGCTTTTAAACAATATCTGACAGGCTTCGCTGAGAGAGTCGCAACTGACTTTATTACAGCTTTAGGTCCAGTAGTATTAGTGGGTCTTACATTATATTTTGTTTTAAAAGGTTATATGGCTATTGCCGGAAGATCGCAAAATACAATACAAGACACCCTCTGGGAGGCGGGTAAAGCTGGTCTTGTTGCATTTTTTGCACTCTCAGCGCCAAATTTTATTGCCCATGTTTTACCTTTTGTGGAGGGATTGGAAAAAGTACTAACACAAGGTGTAGCAGGTACAGACGATGTATGGGCATCTCTGAACAAAGTTTTCGTTGACATGTGGACTGGACTTGATTCTGGAGCTAAGTTTGTAAACAGCAAAAGTGATGGATTTAAGATATTTGGCGACGATTCCATTATGGAGGTAATCTCATCATGGCTGATTACACTGTTTGCCAGTATACTTTTATTTCTCGCAGTATCATTAATCATGCTTATCTTATTGTCATGTGAAGTTGGATTGGCAATGACATTGGGATTTGGCCCTTTATTTATGTGCTGCCTTATGTTTCCTGTTACTAGACAATGGTTTGACGGCTGGTTTAGAACAGTTGTAGGTCTTCTATTCACAATGATTATTTCTGTTGTTCTTATACAACTGCTAGCTCATATGACAAAAAACCAGATTGATAGCCTATCTGTATACACCTTGGGATGCGCTAATTCAAATATTGCCTGTTCAGCTGTCCAAGGTGCTGCGGATTCTATAGCAGCTTGGAATGCGGCTTCTCGAAATATTTCTTTAATGCTATTAGTATTTATAATGATATTCTGGAAGATACCTCAAATTGCACAGTCAATGGTGGGAGGCTTAAGCCTTACAGGTATTAATCCTAGTGAAATTACAAGAGATGTAAATGCTATTAAAGAAGTTATAACAGCTGGTAAAGAAAAAGCAGTAGAAAAAGCAGCATCTTCTGTGTCCGGTTCTGGCTCTTCAAATGTAGAATCAGCTGGTTCCAGCTCCGCTCAGGCGGCGAACAGAATGAACAACAACAATTCAACTGGATTTGGCGCTGGAAATCCAAGTCAAAATGGTAATCAACAAGGTTCTCAAATTAACCCTTCAGCAGCAAATAACAGAAACTATGCTGCCAATTACGGCTCAAGACCAGCTAATGATGAAAGGAGCTTTAACTCTAGTTCTTCAGAAAACTTGAAAAATCACATACGAGGAAGTTGGGGACTTGGATCAAGTGATAAGAATGACAAAGCTTCATAGACTGGCTGACACCACAGCAAGATAAGCATCCATCCCCGCAAGCCATGACAAAACAGCATTTGCCGCTGCTGCTGCTGGCTCAAGCTGCAGCGGTCAGTGCAAACATCAAAACGCTAACTTCAAACAGGAAATTTGATATGACCTCTTCAGATACAAGATTAGAAGACAAGGAAATTCAATCCCATAACGACCTCAGCTTGACTCGCTTCTTGATTTCAAATTATGCCGATTTTAATAGATATGGTATGAACCAAAATGTTGTGTTTGGAGATATTGGTCTTGAATACAATTCTTTAGATAAGAACTTTTTTAAATATTTTAAAGATGAGCTTAAGACACATGACGTCTTTGGCGAGCCTGATTTGGCTACTCCATCATTTCATTTAGATGATGACATGATGCATATTGCTTTTTCATTATCTACATTTGATGGTAAAGAGCATAAAGACTTCGTTAAAAGAGCCAATAATCTTATTGAACAGCTGCCGGAGGAAGTAGATAAGTTCTGCCAGGCATATGGACATAATTCATTTAATCCTGATAACCCAAATGCTCCGGTTACTCCAGAAAGGCTTCAAGATGCAAGAAAAGGCTGGTTTTTTATTACTGAAGAATGCAGACAGATGGCCATGCTTGATACCCTTTTGGACAGATATGGCCAAAATTTTGTTCGTGCAGCAACAGAAGTAATGGACGGCCTTGATAACGATAAACCAATGCGCAATGAAGATTGCTCGTTTATCAAACACATTGATAACGTTGGTGAAATCTTAGCTGCAAAGGCTTCTGAGGTCGAAAAACAGATAGACATTAGATATGCTGCTTTTAACGACATTCCTGCTCATGAAACTCAGGGGTTTGCCGATTTTAAAACAGATCCTGTTGCTGCTTTTGAACGCATTAACAAAACTGTAGGAGGTTCCAGCGAACTACTTGAAGTCTCCCTGAAAAATCTAACCAGTAAGAATGCTACAGAAGATGATAAAAAGTCTGTCAAGTACTTAGAGGACCTTTTATTATCATATGCTCGTCATGATGTTGACCGACCATCGGCAGAGCCTGGTCTGAAGAATAATGTAGATTTTGATTACCGTACTCTTCAGGTCTATGAAAATACTAAAGAGTTTCTGCAGGAAAGACGTCTGGAAAGAACTGCCGAAAAGGGCTCAGCCACTCAAGAGATTACTTCCTTCAGCGAATTAGCTAAATCAATTGCCAGCAGAGCTGATAATGCACAATCTGGAAAATCAGTATCATCAAAGCAAGAGTCAAAATTAGCAAGATAAGTCCAGGACTTGAAGTGCAGACAAAGCCACCTCCTCCCGCAGGCAGTGAAGAATACCTTCATTCATTTAAAGGAAGTTACCACTGCTGCAGCTGGCGCAGCTACAGAAGTCTGCTGCTGGACAGGATGGCAGGCGGGAAAGAATCGCCCGCAAGCCATAACAAGGCTATAGCCCTATGATATATATAGAAGCTGCTACTACTTGAGAAGCAGCTTCTTCTGTATGAGTTAGAGGTTATTTATGAGACCTGTTTATTTTGATATTGACACTTTAAAAGAAAATAAGTCGTTTCAAAATTTCGCTAAGGAGGCTTTGGACAACTCTCCAGAGCTTTCTTACTTAAAAGGATTAAAAGATACAGATACTTATAAGAGTTTTCCTGATGAAAAATTTCTCAATAAGTTAGGTGACGCTGCTGCTGGCTACATCGTCAATACTGAAGATGGTATTGAAACACTACCCTATGATCACTTTAGTATTCATAGGATAGAGAATATTGCTACATGGAGAGATTTAGAAGCAAAAAAACATCTCGGCCTTAATAATTATCAGGATCTTGTTGACAGATATCCTATAGATTTACCCTCTGTGCAAGCTGATGAGAGAGCAAGACAAATTGAGGCGGATACTTTAACGCCTGGCGGGTATTTGATTGATAAGGCAGTTGAAGACTGGATGAATATCACGAATCAACTGATTGTGGATGCTACAAAGGATCATTTCAAAGACATTTTTGGGGACTTTATTATATATCTCTCCTCAAAAAGTCCACCTCTAACTGAATTAACAGATAAGCGAGATGAGCATGGATTTCCAACTTACTATCGCGATAGGGTTGAAACAATGGGAGAGGCAGGCCTTCATCTTCCAATGAAGAGCATTTCTTCATTAAAACGTGAGCTTGTTTTCATGTTTGCTGAATGTGATGCAAATGTCGCTAAAATTACTGGAGAGTTTACTGACCCATACAAGCTTTTAGAGCCGGGCAAAACCAGGACAGATACCGATAATGTACTGGCAGAGGTTTTTGATAAGGCTGGAATTAGACCGACTGTACTTGAAGATTTATCAAAGGGTACAAATGACTCTAAATCCTCTAAACCCCTAAATTCAAATAGTGGCAGAACCCGTACTTATCTTAAAGAGTGCTTTACTGCTTATTTTAAGGAGAATGCCGGGCTTTACAGGAATGAGGACAACAGGGAAAAGCATGACTCCAGGATTGCCAGTTTCAGTGACCTCGCGCAAGCTATTGTAGATAAGAAGTTTGGAGGGGCTGACAAGTCTGATGTGGTACAGCCAGCGTCAAGTAGAGAAAGGTAAAGACAGAGCGGTTATATTTAACAGGTTTGCCTATGCTGGGAAGCCCCTGCTGAAAGAACATATGTATGGAGTGATTTTATATGTTTACATTAAATGATATTTACAATGATGATGCTCGTACCTGTATTAATGATTACGTTTCAAAAAGAATTGACATTGTTAAGAACTTCAGGAAGGAAGTCCTGGATTCTATCAACTGCGGGGCAAAGCCTTTTGCTTTTATTGATGTGCAGCACAACCATAAGTTAGCAGGACAAGATACTGTTTTAAAAGCAAACATGGAGCGTTAATGTTTGCAGTTCAATATCTGGGATAGTTAGGTCAAGGGTGGTAATGCTCTGCATTTACCGCCCTTTTATTACATAATGCATATAGTAAATGTAAGGAGTTGTTTATGCATTGGCAAATGCCTGACGACTCCTTTTATGTCTATGCTGCCTGATATAACCAAAGATGTGATATCTGATACAAACCGGAGCAATCACGTAATTATATCAGCCGTTTAAAACTCAGAAACATTGATTAATAGTCGGTATATGAAATACAATAACAAGCATAAGGTTATTTTCTTTTCGTAAGCACGGTAATTAAAAATGAATAAACTACCACCAGAAACGCAGGAGGCTTTTGAGAAGCTTGCTGTGTACAACAAGGCCTTATTATTCTTAACTTCATGCGCTCTTGAAAGAATTAAGAACGATCATGCTGCTTTCAAGATGTTTACAAGGTATGTGGCTGACACAGATGTAACAACGCTTCTTGCTGATTACAAAGAGGGTGTACTGAGTGAAGAAGAGTCGACAGAATTACGTAAATTACTGGCCGATTTTGAGATTGATATGAGAGCTCTTGATGCTAATGGTATTGTCTATTAATTCGACCAGTCTGAATTTTTTGGCATAAATTAGTGCAGAGCTAATAATGGCTCTGCTTTTTTTACAACATGTATATACGTAATTAAGGAGCTTAAATTGATTAAGATGTTGATACCGTTTATTTTTCTGGCAGGTATTGCCGTAGCTGGTTGTTCAACTTCCCCTCCACCACCACCTCCTGAACCGGAGGGTGACAAGGTTGACATAAATCCGGCGGAATTCCAGCAGCAGCACAACAACTTTCTATGAGTATGACATATGGGTATTTTCACTAAAGGTCAAAAGAATATCGAAGAGGTCTCCTCCCCGCAGGCTTTACCTTCTGTCTCAGACAATGGAAGAGATATTATTAAAAGTGGTTACACATGGGAGACTTCACGACTTCATGAAGTTTACAAGTCAGAGCAGAGAGCATGGACTGTTGCCAAAGTGATGGGAGCAGGTTTCGTGCTGTCCTGTATCAGCATTATGTTGCTTATGCCTCTTAAGACTGTTGTCCCGTACGTTATTAAGGTAGACAACAGTACTGGCATGAGTGAGATCCTGAAAATCGCAAACAAGCGAGACATACCAGCCAGTGAAATGATGCATAAATACTGGCTTTCTCAATATGTTCTGGCAAGAGAAACATATGATTGGAGAACCCTGAATCAGGAATATACTAAAGTACGTGAACTGAGCCTTCCGAATGTGTTTCAACCATACAGTTCACAGTTTGGAACTCATGAGGACAGTATAGAGGTTCGTCTTAAAGACAACTATCGTATTCTTGTCAAGCTTAATTCTATCGTTATCAATTCTGACTCAATTGCTACTATACGTTTTGTTAAAACTGTCTTTAATAACAAAACTAATACTGAGGAGAGTTCTCAAACATGGACAGCAACTATCGGATTTGAGTACTTCCCTACATATGAAGTCAAAGAAGAGAATCGCCTGATTAATCCATTCGGATTTAAAGTTACTTCATACCGAGTTGACCCTGAAATAAGTGGAGTTAAGTAATGCTGAGACTAAATACTATTATTGCAGCCTGCTCCACTGTACTGGCTCTTTCTTCCCAGTCAGCTGTTGCTCTGCAGGTACCAGAGCGATCTGCACTGGACCATAGAATTCAGCACATAAAGTACTCTGATCAGAATGTTACCAGGATCAATGCAGCTAACGGCTTTATCACTACTGTTATCTTTGCCCCCGGAGAGAAAGTAGTTAACTACGGCTCTGGATACTCCACTGCATGGGAGTTTGCGACTGCTGAAAATCAGTTCTTTCTTAAGCCTAAAGATAAGGAGGGAACGACAAATCTTGTTATAGTCACTAACAAACGCATTTATAACTTCGATGTTTATCTGGTCAATGACAGCAAAAAGGCCACTTATAAACTTACTTTTAAATACCCGGAAGAAAATAAAAGCCTCTCTGAGCAGGAGATGAAGAAGAACAGATTGAAAGAGGCGCTGAAAAAGCCAGACCCTAATATTGATACCAACCCACATCTTAAGAACTGCTATTACTCAATGAATTTTGGTACCAGTAAAGGGTCACGACATATTGCTCCTGTAATGGCTTTTGATGATGGCCTTTTTACCTATTTCAAATTTAAGCCTAATACCGATTTTCCTGCAGTGTACAGCGTCAGCTCTGATGGTGAAGCTCTGTTGAACAGCCATATTGAGAACAACACTCTAATTATTCACGGTGTGTACCCTGAGTATCGTTTTCGAGCTGGTGCCGATGTTGTGGGCGTCTATAACGAGCACTTCGATAAAGGTCTGGTTCACACATCTACAAGGCATGACAGCACTGTTGAAACTAACAGCACTGTAAACGGCGTTTCAAGGACAATCGTGGAATAACTTATATGAGTGATGTTAATAAGGATCAGGAGGCTGCCAGCTCCAAGTCCAATGGGGTGCCTTCTGTAGCTGGCCGTCCAAAGGCTGCCAGGGGATTGAAATTGGTTTTGATCTGTGTTGCTTTACTTCTCCTGGTCGCGGTTATCGCCTGGGCTACCCATATGAAAGGATGGTGGGGCACTACCTCGATTGAGGAGGCTGCAGAGAAAAATTCTGACGCCAACACTGCAGGTCTAACTGCAACTAATAGTTTGACCCGTGTTAATGTCAAGGACATTCATCCAGATCCGGAACCGGAGCCAAAACCAGAGCCTGCTGAAACAGCACAGCAGGCTACAGCCAAAAAGGAGCTGCCAATGCCATTGCCAATGCCTGCTCCTGAAACAGCCAATATTGGCCCTGATGGTAAACCAATACCAACACTTGAAGAGCTTAAGTTTGCAGCACCAATGATGGGTACTATAGATTCTGCTGAAGCTGCTGTAAGGCCTGCTGGTGGATACCCTGGAGCTGCCTCAGCTGTTCCTCCTGTTCCAGCGGTACCAGGTGCCGGAGCATTACCGGCTCCTGCAACACCTTCATTGAGCTCAATGATGGACTCTGTATCAACCCCATCCAAGACAGCCAGACTGATCAAAAACCAGAGCCTGACTCTTTCTAAAGGAACTGTTATTGAATGTATTCTGGAGACCAGAGTAGATACTACAGTTCCAGGTATGACCACCTGTGTTGTACCACGCAATATTTACTCAATGGATGGAAGAACACTTCTCATTGAAAAGGGTACTAAAGCTATAGGTGAATATCAGGGCGCTGTACAGAACGGTCTTGCCCGTATTTTTATGTTGTGGACTGAGTTACGTACCCCTAAAGGCGTTTCAATAGCAATTAACTCTCCTACAACAGATAATCTTGGCGGAGCTGGTATGGGTGGTGCTGTAGATTTTCACTGGTGGGAACGATTCGGCAATGCCCTTCTGTTTTCTATGGTGTCGGACGGTTTCCAGTATGTAGTTAATACAGCTAATCGCAATAGTAACAATGGTGATGTAACATACAACAATACCACTGATGGAATTGATGAAATTATTAAAGAGGCGATGGCTCAAAGTGGCAATATTCCTCCTACCTTGATTAAAAACCAGGGAGAAAGAGTAGCCATTTTTGTCGCTCGTGATCTTAATTTCTCAAATGTTTACAACCTCTCTCTTTCAGATAAGTAGCAGCTCTGTCTTTCCTGCTCATCTGAAATATCATTTTCTTAAGGATTATATATGTCCCGTGTTATGACCAAAGAATCAATTAACCAGAAGATTGTAGCTCTCAAGGAAAAGGAGGCTCGCTTCCGCGCTCGTGCTGATGAGATTGCCAAACAGATTGTCCAACTCAACAACAAGCTTAATGACGTTGATGCAAAGCGTATTTATGATGCCCTCAAGAACTCAGATAAAAGTGTCGAAGAGGTACTGAATTTTATGGGAGTGCCATTAGATTATGACTCTGAGTTTAACGAGGATGTAGAGGGCGAGGAGGGTGACAACGAACATGAATAAGCCCGCAATCGAACTCCCAGGCTCTCCAGCGGCAGCCAAACGTACTGCCGTTGATTACATGCTTGCGCCTCTGCATGAATTTTTTAACGATCCGTCCATTACAGAAATCTGCATTAATGAACCTTATATCGTCTTTGTGGAGAAGAGTGGTCGTTGGGAGCAGCATCGCGTAGATGCTCTGAGCTACGACTTTCTTAAACGAATGGGTGTGGCTGTTGCCACTTATGCCAACACCATGTTCAGCGATGCGTCACCGGTTGTATCTGCTGTTCTTCCAAATGGTGAACGTTCACAGTTTGTTATGCCTCCTGCCTGTAAAGATGACACTGTATCAGTAACAATCAGAAAGCCAGGTAAGACTGTCAGAGCTATGGATGACTATATTTCTGGCAGCTTCTTTGATCATATTGTTCCTGTTCAGGAGATGAATGATGTAGACGCCAACCTCTGCAACATGTATCACCAGGCAATGATTTGCAACGACCCTGAGGAAAAGGCCAGATTAAGGGCCAATTTCCTTATCAAATCAGTTGAAATGGGTAAGAACATCGTTATTGCAGGTGAGACAGGTTCAGGTAAGACCACCTTCATGAAGGCTCTTATGCAGGCTATCCCAGTTGAAGAACGCATTATTACTATCGAAGATGTTCCTGAACTTATGTGGGGCCTGCCTAACCACAAGAACCAGGTAAACCTGTTATACCCGTCAGAAGCAACAGAGAGCAGCACCATTACTGCTGCTTCACTTATGAGGTCCTGTCTGCGTATGAAGCCAGACCGTATTCTGCTTGCAGAGTTACGTGGCGGTGAGACGTTTGACTTTCTGAATGTGTGCCTCTCAGGCCATGGCGGAACAATTACCAGCTGTCATGCCGGTACGTGTAAAGGAGTGTTTGATTATCTTGGACTTAAGGTAATGCAGTCTCCGGTGGGACAGTCTTTACCATTTGATGTCATTATGAAGCTTCTGTCGGATGTTCTTGACATTGTTGTATGTATTCATAATGACAAGAAGAACGGGCGAGGACGCCATATTACAGAGCTCTTCTTTAATACTTACGAGCAATTAAATAAGAAGCAGCGTACTTAGTAATTCAACTTACCCGCTACAATCTGACCTGGCGTATCAATGCGTCAGGTCGAGGCAACGGGCTGAGCTGCCTTCTACTGAATATTTAAAAGGAGATATTATGCTTAAAGAGGACAATAAATTTGATCATATTAATGTAGAAGATCCTCTCTCGCCGGAGAAAGGTGGTTTTTTGAAAGCTTTAATGGAGGACTACGAGCGTCCTAAAGAACAATTTCAACGCTATTGTGAGTACCCTGGTTTTTCAAGAATTGACGATCTTGGTTTAGAACTGAATATACCTAAGATTAATGTCTGTAATAAATACAAATTCGATTTTCCTGTTGCTGATTACAGCGATGGGGTGACCAGAGATTTACGTGTAATACCATACGATATTGCCGTGCAACGCGGACTCCATCTTAAATCTAGTCTTGATTTTGAAGAGAGAGCAGCCGAAATAATGAATAAGGACATCAGAGTCGCGAATGAAGTTACTAAAACTTTAACTACGAATGGTTTAAGACGCGAAGAAAATTTCTTTTTAATTTCTCTTGATGAGTTACAAGATAAATCATTGAGCATGGTTCTTGACCATTTTGGCAGAGAGTATGCCTCTGCAAAAAATGCCATGCCTGTCTTTAATGATGATAAATACGCCCCAGCATTTGATAGAACTGAAAAACTTCTTAACCACTTTGAGATAAAGTTAGATCATTCTATTTTAAAAGATAAACGCCCTGACTCTGGTGTTGATACGATAGACAAAAAGGACGAGTTCTACAGGGCGCGGCATTATGAATATAAAGCTCTTTATGATGCTGGGCATGACATTATGTATGGAACGTTCTATAAAACCAACCCTGCTGGTAAAAGCACTGTAAAAATGCCTTACCCAATAAATTTTCGTTCAACAGATGATTATTTAAAAGCCTGCTCACATTTAATAGCCGACAATGCTCTGGAAACAAGCTTACAGAAAAAAGATAAAAACCCTTTTGTCAAGCTAGACAAATACGAACTGTCCACCTTAAAAGAGACCAGATGGAAAGATGTTGCTATTTATGCTGCAGGCCTCATGATCGCCGCACAGGCTGGTATTCCCTTAACACGAGATGACCGCCGAAGATTCTCTGAGTTCAAGATAGAAACTGACATTAACAGCGATAACTATACAAGAGATCAGATTGGACTAAAGCGGGCTTTCGATGTTGCTGCCAAGGTTGCGAATACAGTAAGGGATATTGACCTTACAAAAGATCAGCAGACTGAGCCACTTAATAAAGGTCTATGGGATTTCTATAAACAGGACCATGAGAACCTGGCTATTCAAAGGCATACGCCCACATTGGCCTTCGTTGACTCCGTGCTGGATAAGCTTCAAGGAGTAAAATCTGAAGATGTTCTTAAAACAATTGACAACCTTGTACAGACACGTGTTGCTGCTGTTGCTGAAAATAAGAAGGACGCAATAGATATTGTGTATATGAGTAAAGACCTGAGAAATGACCTTGCCAAGGTTACAGGAAGACAGATTGATATTAACTTTTATAACGATATCTCTAAACTATCCAATACTCTTAAAGAACAAAGCAACTCTTCAAACACCAGGGAAAGATAACTTGCGTGTATCTTGACCTCTCTCCCCGCCTGCCGTTATTACCTCTTCTGGCATCTTATTCTTAATCAAAATTAAGACAGCATGCGGAGGGCAAGTGACCGCTGGATGGGCCGAAGCGCTCCTTAACGTTGTCATGAGGCTGCCAGTCACCACAGGTGGCCAGCAGCTGCTGCTGGCACAAGATTAAGGCAGCCATTGTACGATGACAAACAGGTTAAAGGATATGTTATGGATGATTACATTTCTGAGCTGAACAGGCCTGTTCATGTAGAGGAACCTCTCTCCCCGGAGAAAGGTGGTTTTTTGAAAGCTTACATGCAGAATTACAGTTATTTAGGGCATTCAGCAAATTATATTACTGGATATAATCCACCTATATTTGATCTCGGGCTTAAACGAGAGTTACCTAAAATTAATGTCGTAAATCAAGAACATGTCATGTACCCCCTGGCTGATTATAGCGATGGCAGTACCAGGGACCTGCGTGTAATACCATTTGTTATGGTTAAAGAGCGCAATCTGGAGTTTAAAGATGAAAAAAAGCTTATCTCTAAAATCGGTGAGTTATTATTAGAAGAACCAAGAACACACAAAGACATTATCAACGAGAGTGGATCGTCCGTATTTTTAGTATCACTTGATGAAATCAAGGATAAATCATTACAGACTGTACTTGATCATTTCGGCAGGGAAGCAGCCTATGAAAATAAAGCCATGTCTGTCTTCGATGATGACAAATATGCTCCTGCGTTTGAAAAAATAGAAAAACTACTTAACCATTTTGGTATAAAATTAGAACATTCTTTTATAAACGATAAAGACCCTTATAAAGACAAAGATGAAAAGAGCTGGTCTGCTGACCATCGCGAGCCTTTAACATCAGGACATGCAAACCTTTATAAGAAGTTTCATGATAGCAACTTTCCTGATAATAAGACTGTAAAGATGCCTTATCCTATTAATTTCCGCTCAGAAAATGATTATTTAAAAGCCTGCGCACATTTAATAGGAGACTGCATTTTTGAGTCAAGTTTAAAACAGGCTGCCAAGGAATTAGATAAGTCAGAGAGTAAGCTGCTGTTTGTTAACAGCAGCCCTCTGCAACAACCTCCTGAGCAGCCTCTTATTAAGATAAGCAAACATGAACTTTCCTCTTTAAAAGATAATCAATGGAGGAATATGGCATGTGATATTGCGGGCACCATGATTGCTGCACAGGCTGGCGTACCGGTGACACAGAATGATATAAAGCGATTCAGTGTTGCCAGGATAGAGATGGATGAGAGTGGCAGAGACTATAAAAGCGATCAGCTCGGAGTAAAGCGAGCCTTTGACGTGGCTGCCCGGGTAGCGAAGCTGGTAAGAGATATTGACCTTGCAAAAGATCAGCAGACTGCGCCACTTAATAAAGGTCTATGGGATTTCTATAAACAGGACCATGAGAACCTGGTTATTCAGATGCACACTCCTTCGATGAGCTTTATTGACTCCGTCCTGGATAAGGTACAAGGCACTAAGTCTGAGGATATTCTTAAAACAGTCGACCGTTATGCGTCACAATGGATATTGAAACAAAATAAATTGTTTTGAGTAACATACATGGTAGAATCCGCCTGCTATTTTTTAAGTAGGTTTTCATATGGCCAATATTTATATTACTCAAGAGGTAAAG
>NZ_JALKIK010000047.1:0-32888 GCF_023050955.1 Anaerobiospirillum sp. NML120511 | reverse complement strand
CTGCTGCCCCACTTGTTCCTGAGGAAGATTCAGTACTCAAAAAGCCTCCAAAAGTTGAATGAAACTTTGTGCTGAGCGGCTGATGAACATACAGCCGGGCTGGTTCTGATACACCAGGTTCAGGTCTTTATGCAGCCTGGGGTACCAGTGGTTAGATTACCAGGAATATGAGCTTATAACCATGATCTGTATCTTGTTTTACGATATTTTCCTGAGCCATCTTTCATGGCTATAACAGCAGGTACATGCCGCTACAGTTAAACCCGGCCTAACAGTTTTCAAAGCAGGATCATATGCTGTTTTGGATACAAGATGGCTACATGAGATGGATCTTATATGGTCAGTAATATTTAAGTACCTTATGCAGCACAAATCAGCTCAATAAGGCATGAATTTCTGTTTATGAGGGGTATTCCTGCGACGGGCGTTATCCAGCTCCTGAAAATTTAGTACGGATCGAACATTTACTTCTATTAATCAATTTCTCGATAAGGCATATAAGAAACAGGCTGGCCGGCTCAGCAAAATCAAATCATTGTATATCACAGTGATCCACTTTATGCTGTGACGGGCGGCCCTGAATTTTCGATGTTAACAGGGACAAGTTATTCCCAAAGTCCACATCAAGGTCAGGCTTCATCTTAGGGCTTTGCAGAGGCTGAAGCCGAAGATAAGCCCCAGGTCCAGGCTGAAGCCCGAGACGATTCAATAATGAAAACAAGGTCATCAGCTTTGCTACTATGCATGGTGAGGGCTCTGTCTGAAGTGGGAGAAATTGAGGATATAGCGGTATTTAGAGATACCGATATTAAATCCGTTTCCAGAGACAGGGGTGAGGTTCTCACCTTATTCAGCCTCATCGCATAGAGCAGCCCGCATAAGCACGTAGCAGCAGGTCTCTGCCTGAAGGGTCAGGGTGAGTTTCACTGGTAATATACAAGGGCAGCCTCGGGCTGCCTTTTTGTTGTAATGTCACGAACTCTGTGCGTCTGCTGCGATTTGTGTGACTGGCCGCACTTGTCAGAAGGCCGCAGTATATTAGGATTTGCAATTGACATTGTCAGTGGCCTGTATGCATTTGCATCAACCAGGGGCTGGGCAGTTGTGAAGGAATGCCCTGTCACAACCCGTCCAGGCTTGCATGCCTGATACAGGCAGTGCGAGGGGCAGTGAGATCGTTTAACAGCTGTCGGCTTACAGTGACTGGTTCATTGCGGCAGGTTCACAGTGATTGGTTCATCGCGGTCGGATTATAGTGGTTGGTTCAAACGGTCGAACCACAGCGATTGGTTTATAGCGGTCGGCTCACAGTGATCGATTTACAGGCGTAGATAATATAGCAAGTTCGATATTAGAGACCGCAACGGAGAAAGCACATGTTTACAGCTAAAAAACACAGGAACTCAGAGAGCAGACCATATATACAGCTGCAACAGCATGCTCAAAACATCATAAAGACAGGGGAGAGAATGAAGGCGTATGCAGCTCAAATGGACAGTATCAGATCTGCATCTGCATCTGTATCAGCCACGGGTGAGGCACCAGTCGCAAAGCCAGACGCAGAGAACGGCTCTGCCAAAGGAGGCAGGCAGGATTGACCTGGCAGCTGCATGGTCTGGTTAGGGAGCCAGATGTAATCAGGTACTTAAACAGGAAACAGCCTTCGGAGTTCCGACAGGAGCCTTAAGTCTGGCACAGGCGTCTGCGGTATCAGCCCCCGTGGGAGCATCTTGTCCATTTGAAGCTCAGATTACAAAAGAGGGGCCTGACGGACAGGCAGACCTGCTCCGCATAAACAGTACAGGCATAGCTTACCTGCCCAGCAAGAGGCAATTTCCGGGGCTGCATGACAGTACCTGACGTGCTGAACAGTGTATCCAAACAGTGTGTCTGGATAACTTAACAGGCCCATGCTCCCTGGCAATAATGTTATTGTATCAGTCGTGATTTTGATGGCACATATACCATATTTTTATCCGTGTTGTTTTGAGCGATTTGACGTGTAGATATAGCCGACACCTGTTTTAAATCTCTCAAAACAGCACATGTTACAAAGATAACTGATTTGATTCCTGTAAACCGCGTATTTATAAGGTTTAACGTAACATTTCTATAAAATCTTGATACATCATAAGACCAGAGCCATTTATCTGTCTTGAAGTACCTTTAACTGCCGCTTTTTAAAGGCTGCAGCAGTCGTTTTTCTCATGGCGATAGCAAGAAAGTGAGCAAAAACAGGGTCCAAAAACTCCGTCTAATTTAACATATTCTGTATTTACACAGTACTGTAATTATAAAAGAACAGATGCATCAATTAAGTGCATAAATGGGGCATAATAGTGCATTTTTGATACTGAACAGCAGTTCTGCTGATTACTAAGGACAGCTTTAGCTCCTTAAAACCAGCCATCACATTCATTTATGGCCCTGGCAGAGCTGTCTCATACAGGGGCTATATTGGGCGTGATGCAGCTGTAGAAGTCGTGCAAATAACAGGGCTGATGACATAAATGCAAATTACTTACAGGGGGTAAGTTGGAGCATGAATGGGTCAATTGGCTGTCCTCGCATCCCCTGGTTCAGCCTCAATACCACATGAAACGGGACTGGTGAGGGGCGGCATAATCCCTGATTCGTGACTGCATTGGGGTTCTTAAGTCTAACGTTAACTGCTCAAATCAGGGGTCGCGCTCTACCTGGACAGTACCAGATAACTGTGATCATGTGACGAGCATTTTGCTGTATGCAAATGTGCTTGAGAAGTAGCAATATGGTCACCTGAACATGGTGTAGAGCTGACTGACAGGGCCTGTCGTCTGCCATGCAGCAGGGCCCTTAACACCGGTAGCCAGGTGGGGAAGATAACAGCTCATGGGGTATGGCAGAGGCCTGGTTTGTGCCTCTGCTGTACCCTGATTTTCAGTATCTATAACAGGGCTGATCCTGAACATCGTGACGGCTATACTCAGCCTCTTGATGGCAGCTGCGTACTCTCCTTTACCTCTGAACAAGCCTGCATATGTACCATAATGTAAAGCTGTTCAGTGTCAAATGTCTGTGACATATGGTAAGGATATTTGAGCTGTACAAAGCATATGTGCAATGGATAAATGGGCCCTTTAAGGTACAGCTTCAATCAATGGCGAGAGCTGCCGAAAGCAGTGTGGAAGGCAGCTGATCATGGCCTTAAGGTTCACAATGAGCCCTCAGAAAAGAGGGGCGAACAGGGTATGCAGCAGGTGAGTCAGAGAACCAGTATGACGGAGATTACAAGCCTGCATCAGCCCTGCTTTATGGCCTCAAATTAATTTTACCTGCAGCATGTAAGTTAAGTTCCAATATTGTGCATCAGTACTGGCAGGCCTGCTCTGACTGCAATGGAAAGACAGGTCAAGTGCGCTGCTGGCAGACCATCAGCCAATAGCCGTGGGAGTAGTTTAAACGGTAAATATTCATTTTCATTGGACTCAACAGGCGGGACTGAAAAGGGCAGTTCTGACCTGAACAGGGCGGGATTAAAAGCAGAATGCAGGGCTGTAGCTGGGGAATGCGATGAGTATGACCGAGGCCAGTATTCTTAATTTTCTGGCTGCTTAAAGGCAGTTTGAGCTCTCCTGTATTGAGGGTCCAGAGTCCTTCATTACCAGGGTTTGCAGCTGGTGGGGCAGGTATCAGGGCAGGGGAGTAGGGCTGTGCCCACAGCCAGAAAACGGGCAGCGTGGCAGGGGAGCTGGGACAATTATCCTGGTGTAACAGTATCTGTCAGTTGTGACACGTACTATTAGTAATACAGCAGCCAGCACCGGGATCGGCCTGGGGAAGTCTCCCTTATCCTGGGTATGTAAAGAAGGGAGAGGGAGGAGGAAACAGGGGCTGCGGCATGAGCAGGTTAATGCCCGGCAGCTCTAAGAAAGGTGGTCATAAAGTGGTAAAGAGGCAGTGTTACAGCTCTGCCCTGGACAGCTGCTTCCGGCGGCTTGAGCAATCTCTATATAGGGACATTACAGATGTCAGTCGGCGTTCACGAGCAATAATTTGTTATGAGGGAGCATGACCATTCTCCGTGCGGGCTGCCCGTAACTTTAACAATATTATTTGTCCAGTTTGGGCCTCTGCCCATGGTACTGATTAACGCTCTGCTCTGGTCTCTGGCAGCAGACTAATACCGGCTGACATGCCCGGGCACTTCCTTTGTGTCCCAGGGGGCTGTCGCCTGCCTGAGAATTTAACATAATGACAATTATAGGAACCACACAGTGCCACCAGATGCTAATATATCAAATAAGTCAAAATGCGATCTCCTCGACAAATCCCCACAACGAGAGTTACAGACAGCCCCTGCAACACTTGATTTCCCCTCGCCAACATGATCTTCCATCCACAGAACCCAGAGCAGCTGCACAGACATAATCACCCTTAAAGTACTATTAAATTTGTCCAGACAACAGCGCTACAGGCAGGGGCAAACAGGGTAGGGGAAGGGCAGCAAATCGGACGCTCGCGAAGAGCAAATTTGATCACTATGAAGCGGCCCCATCAGATCTTCCCCTCAGCTATTGATACTATATAGTTTGTCCAAACTAAGGATCGACACAGAGGACTTTCCGGCAGGCCAGACTCACTCAGTTATATCGACAGAATCTAATATCTACCCCCTGCCAGCCTGCCCCTGCCCTGCTCATTGAGCAGCAAGTAATCCCCTCCTCTGCTCTTCAGACAGATAGTCCTATAGGCGCAAATTATTTGCATAGAGAAAATTTGCATGACACAGTATTTTGAGACTTGGGCGCTTGCTGCTGTATAGGGATCAGCAGGCCATACCTCAGAGTTTTACGGAGGCAGTGACAGCTCCCTTACAGCCCCTGCTCTGACCTGTGCCGGTCACTACTGAGTTTTGGGATCGGCATATTACAAGTCAGCAAAATACGGAGTACACTCCCGGCTTTTGTGCCCCTGTAGAGGGCCAGCAGCCACTGTGCAATCTGCCTCTTCCTCTATATAAAGGAAGCATCTTGCCGGGCCAAAACTGGCAAGGACAAATACAGTAGATTTTCATATACAGCTGTCCCGCCTGGAGACAGTATTGATACTGGTCTTGCGGGCAATCTGACCGCCATCGAGCCCATGGGCCAGCTCGGAAAAACTCCACTGTCTGACGACAAAAAGTGTGCCAGTTTGCTGACTGTTGTACTGGTTTGAGCGAGTTAGCTGACGCTGATGGCGCCGGCTTCCAGGTGTGCCTGACCTGGCAGCAGTTCTTGCAAAGCAGTGCCGGAGGCACCAGTTTTGGAGGTGGTCAGGAGGGCTGTGACCTCCCGTATCAGGGTGTGAAGATGGAATCAGGCAGGCGGGATAAAGTCTCCCCTGTCGCCCTGCCCATGCATGCTTCTCAGGATCTGCTTAACCTGCAAAGTGAACAGTTTGCACAGAAAATTTAGATCACAAATATTGATACTTTAGGGCCATTTCACATCTGTGTATGGCTGGCGGCATTCGGCCACTATCACCCTGTTTCCCTGCTATATATAGTAGCTGCAGCCTGGGCCTGTCCCTCGCTGGAAAAGCTGCCGGGCAGCAGCAAAATGCCTCATTCTTTGCACGCTCAAACGCCCCCTGTGAAGGAGTTCAGAGGGCAACGTATTCAGGGTGTTACTGATGGCTTTTCACGCCCTGCTTAAGGAGCATCACGTGACCATGTTAAGAGCTGCAAGCGTCCCTGTTGAGCAGTGCAGCTTACAAAGAAATGCTAGTTTGCATAGAGAATTCATGATCACACTTAGTGACACTTTTGGCTGACTTACAGGGGATCGAAAAGGCCGGTCAGAGTCGCGTGGTCAGACGGAATAAGCCTGTGAGGTTACTTCTCAGGAAGGTCTAAATGTCCCAGGCAAGTACACTCGTGGCGGCTCAAGAGTTTTACAAGGAGCCCCGAGCGCTGCTTCCAAAGGTTCAGAAAAGTATCATTGACTGTGACACTGTACTTCGCACAGACGGCCTCAATATCTTGAGCATACTGACAGTCAATTCTGTACAACCAGGGCTGTCTGCCCCATGATCAGGCCCATTTGATATTGCAGTTATTCTATATGTGCTTTGCACTATTTTGTTACCCTGATCAACTTGCTGTCTGCAAAATATTTAACATATTATTCAAAGCTGAACAGATACAATTTACTCTGCCACTTTCACCACCTCCCAAACACCATAAAAATACCCCTGCTGTACGACCGCTGAGCTGACTAAGGACAGCCGCACAGTTCATAAAATCGCTCAAAACAACACTAATTTGAAAAACTTGATGCAGATCCCATATATATGCAAAAGCTAGATACATGTCACGGATTAGACGTTTACCTGTCCGATCTCTTCTACTTAACTTTTATAAAATTCGATTGATTTAAGGACGGTTAGCTCTGTATAACATCAGGGATGACTTTCTAATCTATATAGCTCTATATGTCAGCTGGTAACGACCCTACTGACCATGTACAGGTAAGTCCACCGGTGTGCCGCGTAATAAGAGCTCTATCACCCGCTTGATTATGGTCCTGTTGCTAACTTATGGCCCCTGCAGGTAAGGCACATTAGGAACGCACCATAGCGGACTCTGTATGGGCTTACGAACCAGATATCTCGTCTACAGGTTATATGGGGACTGCATATGACCGTAACTCAGCTACAGATGCCTGTATGCAGCTCTACGAGTGTGCTCTGCACCAGGTGATTATGCCCCCGTACTAAACGGTAATGCGCTGTATGAGCGTCTGAGAGGCCTCTGAGCTATATCTGATGTACTCGGCTGGCCGATCATTCGCTGCGGGCCTGTGACTCGGCTGCCCCATATATGTACCCTGCCGGGCTTCACAAGAACTCCGTTCCGGCCCAGTGGAAGCGCTTAACAGGCGAGGAATGATGAATAACCCACCTGCATCATCCTGCATGCCGACAGCGTAGAAGAACTTTAAATGGGCTGCATAACACGTCTTGCCTCTGCTATGGGACCGCTCCCTGTCAGAGCAGCGATATAGTCTTTTAAGGGCTGCACTCCTAAAGCTCCTATGCCTGCCCAGTACCCTACTGAAGTATGTCGCTCCGACTGCCACAATTTTGAAGTTCCGACTGAGCGGAAGCTATTCCACTCGCGCTTTTAGCCCCATCACTCAGGGCCATGACCTCTGTCTACCCCAGCCAAAATCATCATCAATACAGCGCCGCTGGAACAACTTCGATGCCTGTCTTGTACCTTCCTGAAGTATGTCGCTCCGACTACCATACTTTTGAAGTTCCGACTGAGCGGAAGCTATTCCACCTGCGCTTTTAGCCCCATCACTCAGGGCCATGTCCCCTGTCTACCACGACCAAAATCCCTATCAATACAGCGCCGCCTGAACTTCGATTCCTGTCCGGTACTCTCCTGAAGCATGTCGCTCCGACTACCATACAATTGAAGTTCCGACTGAGCGGAAGCTATTCCACGCGCGCTTTGAAAGCCCACCCTTTCCCGCATCTTTCCTGTCTCACCCGGCCAAAATCATCATCAATCCAGCGCCGACGGAACTTCGAGGCCTGCCCGTACCTGCCTGAAGTCTGTTGTACCTGACAGCCCCCATCTCTAACGAAGAGCCCTCTATTACCGTGGCACCGTGCAAATGCCCGCTGCAGCATCTGGAGGCGTGCGGAGCAAGCTGCTGGCCTCGTCGTGGATGACTTCCTTTCACCCTTTTCGACTCAGTTAATGATGCAGCTGTGATTTTCTGCTAAAAGTGCCTGTCAAAAGTACCTTTTTATCGGCGTTTGTGCATCGTAAAACTTGGATCCAAGGGCGGATTTACGGGCTTTTTAGTGATCTCAGATTAGTTACTGTTTTGTACGTCAGAGGTGCACTGAAAGTGACATTTGGCTGTACCAAAACACGATCTGTTTCATACTTTTTAATTAAGCCCTGTCTCCTGTTGAATAAAAGTGATCAACTGAAAATTTCGTTTCAGGTGCTTTGCTAAAATTTTGCGCTATTCGAGGATCTGTATGTACCACTCCCGACCATAGTTTGCCCGGGCACGGCGCTGTTGCGCTGAGCTTTTGGGGCTGCGGTATGACCGCCAGGTCTTTATCCGGATATAAGGAGTTTCGGGAGTATCTGTAAGCTGTTGAGGCTTATGCCATTGAGGCTTCGGCTGGAGTTCTTACCGGGGCCTGACAACAGCGGGTACCTGTTTATAAGAAGAGATTGCTATGCAGAAAGTTACACTGAAACTGGACTTTGATGGTTTTGCAGCTGAGGCTCAGCAGAGTTCCTTCAAGGATCGTGTCTATACTGATTTGTTACGCCGTTTTGCCTACGGCACTGATGCCTCCTGCTACCGCTATATTCCCCACATAGTGGTCCGTGCTTTTGATGAGCAGGAAATCCGTGAAATCTACCGTCTGGCCAGCAAGTACGAGACTCCTGTTACCTTCCGTGCTGCCGGTACTTCGCTTAGTGGTCAGGCCTCCTCTGACTCCATTCTGGTACTGGCCAATGCCCGCTGGCAGAAGATCAAGGTAAGCGATGACCGCAGCTCCATTTTCCTTGACTGTGGTGTTATCGGCTGTGAGGCTAATGAGGCCCTCAAACCTTTTGGCCTGAAGATCGGTCCTGATCCAGCCACCATCAACAATGCCATGATTGGCGGTATCTTCAACAACAACTCCTCAGGCATGTGCTGTGGTGTCAAGCAGAACAGCTACAACACCATCAAGTCTGTACGTGTCATTCTGCGTGACGGTACCGTACTGGATACCTCTGCCAATGCAGCTGCTGGTGAGGACGTTGCCAGCTTTGCCCAAAAGCACCCTGAGATGGTTGAGGGCCTCATGAAGCTGCGCAACAGCATCCTTGAGGACAAGGAGCTCTGTGCCCAGATCGCCCGCAAGTTCGCCATTAAGAACACAACCGGTTACTCCATCAACTCTCTGCTTGATTACTCTGAGCTCAGAGACATCCTCAATCACATCTTTATTGGCTCTGAGGGTACCCTTGGCTTTACCTCCAGAGTTGAGTATGAGTGTATTAGCGACAGCGCTTTCAAGGCCTGTGCTCTGCTGTTCTACCCTGATCTGGACAAGGCAGCTGTAGCAGTTAAGATTCTGGCCAAAAATCAGGACATAGTAAGCTCCGCTGAAATCATGGATTACGCCTGCCTCAAGTCTGCAAAGGACATTGATGGTGCCCCTGCCGAGCTTCAGACTGCTGTTGAGGGTCAGTGTGCCCTGCTGGTACAGCTTGAGGATGCCACCCAGGAAGCTCTTGATGCAAAGATTGCAAAGGTTACCAGCCTGCTTGAGCCTGCTCCATCCATGTTCGGTACTAACTTTGTATCCGATCCAAAGGTTATGGCGTCTAACTGGACTATCCGTAAGTCTATTCTGCCGCTGACTGCTTCCTTACGTCCATCCGGCACCGTAGTTATCACTGAAGACGTCTGCTACCCTGCTGACAACTTTGCAAAGGGTATTGCTGAGATTACCCGTCTGTTCAAGGAATACCAGTTCGAGGGCTCTATTTTCGGTCACGCCCTTGCCGGTAACGTTCACTTCATCATTACCCCTAACCTCTCCGATGCCAAGGAGTCAGCCCGCTTTGCCGGCTTTATGGAAGCCCTGGTTGAATCCGTATGTCAGCTCGACGGTTCTACCAAGGCTGAGCACGGTACCGGCCGCATGGTAGCTCCATTCGTTGAGCGTGAGTGGGGTAAGAAGGCTTATGACATCAACGTAGCTATCAAGGAGCTATTTGATCCTAAGTACCTTATCAACCCTGATGTCATCATCACCGATGACCAGAACATGCACTCCAAGAACTTCAAGGGCTCTTCTGAGGTTGAGGCCTTTATCGACAAGTGCATGGAGTGCGGCTTCTGCGAAAAAGTATGCCCAAGCCGTGAGCTCACCCTGACCCCACGTCAGCGTATTGCCGTACGTAAGGAAATCGTACGACTTGAGAGCATGAATCACCGTACCGAAGAAGAGACCCAGCAGCTTGAAGAGCTCAAGAAGGGCTATGAGTACTTCGGTATTGAGACCTGTGCCACCTGCTCCATGTGTTCTACCTTATGCCCACTGGAGATCGACACTGCCAGGATTGCAGAGACTCTCAAGCCTCTGATGCGCAGCCCTGCCCGTAAGGCCATTGCCATCGCATCTGCTGAGTCCTATGCCACTACTCTGGGTCTTGCCAAGGCCGCTCTGGTATTTACCAATACCGCCATGAAGGTAGCCGGTGACAAGAAGCTCAGCGACCTGAGCCGTCCAATCAACCAGAAGTTCAAGATTCCTTTCGTACCTGTTTCCATGCCTAAGGCCAATATCCGCAAGTACGAAAACAAGACTCAGGCTGGCAACGATCTCAAGGTGCTCTACTTCACCTCCTGTATCAACCGTATGTTTGCCCCACGTCTTGAGAAGCTCGACCAGCGCCCTCTGCAGGATGTCTTTGAGACCCTGTGCCAGAAAGCCCGCATCGACGTAATCTATCCTGAGAAGCTCAAGAGCCTGTGCTGTGGCAAGTCCTATAAGGACTATCCTGAGGTTCAGAAAAACAAGATGCAGGAGCTGATTGATACCATCAAGGGTATTACCGGCAGCTACAACAACTACATCGTTGTTTGCGACCACTCTGCCTGCTCCTACGAAATTCTCAAGAAGCTCAAGATCGACGGCCAGCCACTCAACTTCTACGATATGCCTGTATTTATCGAGAAGGTACTGCTCGATCGCCTCACCATTACCAGGACTGATGAGGATGTTGCCATTTACCCAATGTGTGCCACCGTCAAGGGCAAGTGGGACAGCTCCTTAAAGGCTGTGGCTCAGGCCTGTACCACCGGTAAGGTTTACGTCCACGAGCGCACCAGATGCTGTGGCTTTGCCGGCAACAAGGGCTTTAACTGCCCAGAACTCAATGACAGCGCCCTGCGTCTGTTCACTGAGTACTATGAGGGCGAGCAGCGCGCCAATCCGAAGCTGCAGCGTGGTTACTCCAGCTCCAGCACCTGTGAGGTTGGTCTGAATACCCACAGCGATATAGCCTGGCAGAACCTGCTCTATCTGGTAGACAAGGTAGCCTCAGCCAAAGAGTAATACTGGTAACAAACACAGGCACAAAATCGGACAGCAGCTGCAACCTGTTTTCAAAAAGCTCATAAAGGTCCGCAGGCGTTTCACCAGGGCACTTTATCCTCTCGGATAAGCACAGGTACCACCTGCCATAGAAAACGCGCTGTAGCGCGCTCTATGGGGCTGTAGCTGCGATGTTCTGAATTTGTTGTTTCAAGGGCCTCTCCTTTTTCAGGGGAGGCCCTTTTTCTATGCCTGTGAACAGCCATAGTTTTACACTACTGTGTAATTATTGAATATGTTATATTGTGTTGCATCGATTGATTTTGCTCAAAAAGCTCATATGTCATAATATGACGCATAAAGTCCGTATATATCAGATTTGTGGGCACTTCAGCATGAACCAAAGGCTGTTTGTGCTTACTGCTATTGAGAATAAAACCGCTTATTTATCAGCTTTTTAAAGAATGATGCAAGAATGGCATGCCATGAGGTTCTACTGCATCTACGCACCGGTTAATTCATGTCAGGTGCGGGCGCCTGCAACTCTCCATGCTTTGATGGGTATATATTCGTTTGATAAGTAAGCCACCCTGCCAAGGAGTAAGTCGTGCCTGCTATTGAAGAGTTCATCAGCGAACTGCGTTCTTTTCCCTTTTTCGAACACAGAGAAAGCGCTGACCACTACACCGTGATTAAGTCGGTCTTTGAGGCTGACGGGGTATGGAACGCTTCTATGCTCAGGCACTGGATGAAGCACATTAAGCCTCTTGAGAGTAGCGCTGTTGAGCAAATTGGTGATGAGCAGATTGATAAGGTATTCGAGCAGATATCGGTGGACCTTGGTGACCTGCTCTGGGAGAAGTGGAGTGCCTTTATTGAGCGCGAGGGGCTGGAAAACGAAACCGGACTTGATAACGAGATGCTCGACAACGTCAAAAGAGATCTGGCCTGGGCCTGCGTCGAGCACCTGCTTGAGACCCCGGGATTCTTTACCTCCCTGCTGTCTGTCTATCGCGCAGGCTACCTGCCATGCTCATGGGATGAGGCAAATGAAGGCGGCCGCCTTGTGGTGCTGTAGAACTTCTGGAAAGCTGGAGTCCATGCTGTGGCATGGTTTTGCAAGAATGTCGTATGACCCACATGGCTGTTTGATTACAAATATGGCCGTTCAAAGAGATAAAAGCTTTAGTCCACGGGTAGAACAAGGACAAGGACTCCTCAACACAGACATCAGAGCTGCATCGCCCTGAATCATTGATCCTGCTCTGATGGACTTGATATATCCCGGCAAACTTGCCCCTGCACTTGCGCTGAGACAGTAATGGCAGTAAGGTGAAGTTTGCTTACTCTCTTTATCATTCAAGGCGGATCTTTACGATCCGCCTTCTTGTTTGCATTTATTTAACATGGTGTAAAAATTGCGTGCCTACATACAACACTGACATTTCATAACCAGGCGCTGATCTGCCTGATTATGCCAGCCGTTGCATCGGCTAAAAAGCAAGAAAGAGAGAAAAGAAGATGGCACTTTACGTTAATACGAACGTCAGCAGCATCAATGCCCAAAGAAAGCTGAGCAATGCGACTCTGAACCTCAATACCAGCTATCAGCGCCTTTCTTCCGGCCTGAGAATCAACTCTGCCAAGGATGACGCAGCCGGTCTTCAGATTGCTGACCGTCTCACCTCACAGATCAATGGCCTCAACCAGGGCAACCGCAACACCAACGACGGTATCGCCCTTGCCCAGACCATCGAAGGTGCCCTCGACGAAACCACCAACATGCTCCAGCGCATCCGTGTGCTGGCAGTCCAGTCTGCCAACGGTACCAACTCTGCCTCCGACCGCAAGGCCCTTCAGGAAGAAGTTACTCAGCTCTCCCAGGAAATCAACCGTATTGCCCGCCAGACCACCTTTGCAGGCGCTACTGTGCTCAATGGCCCGCGAGATAAAAACAACGGTAGTGCCTGGTTACAAAACCCTACAAGCTTAATTCCAAGCGTAGGTTCAGCAAATGCCGGTAAAATTGTCTTCCAGGTAGGCGCAAATGCAGGCGATACTCTGAATATGGACTGGGCAGATGCATTCACACTATCTGGTCTGGCTAAAATGGCAAATCTTGGCGCAGCTGTTGATATAACGGCCAATAAGAATGCGCAAAAGGGTCTGGTAGTTGATGGAACAACAGATGCCGCTAAGGCAGAGGTCCGATGGACTATATCTGCTGCGTCACTTGCAACAAACACTCTTGCCAACATTGATGCAGTTATTCAGGCAGTAGACTCCAAGAGAGCCAACCTTGGTGCTTTACAAAACAGAATGGAGAGCGCTATCCGTAATCAGGCCTGTATTTCAGAAAACGAGGCCGATGCCCGCTCAAGAATCAGGGACACAGATTTTGCCGCTGAAACTGCAGCTCTGACTCAGGGCAATATCATTCAGCAGGCCTCCCAGACAGTTCTGGCCCAGGCTAACCAGCGTCCTACCATTGCGCTCAGTCTGCTGGGCCGCTAACCCTTTTCCAAAATTTCTTACTTTCTCAAGTTTATCAAGGCGGGCAAAGACCCGCCTTTTTAACACCTATTAAATTTGGTGTAAAAATTGCTGGTTTTTTGACACATAAGTTAATTTTGAGAGACAGGCAGTTGCAGCTGCCCATTTTTGCCGCATGCGGCAAAACAGACTTAAGAGAGAGAGAATGAAATATGGCACTTTACGTTAATACGAACGTCAGCAGCATCAATGCTCAAAGAAAGCTCAGTAATGCGACCCTGAACCTCAATACCAGCTATCAGCGCCTGTCCTCAGGCCTGCGCATCAATTCTGCCAAAGATGATGCAGCCGGTCTCCAGATAGCTGACCGTCTGACTTCTCAGATCAATGGCCTCAACCAGGGCAACCGTAACACCAACGACGGTATCGCCCTTGCCCAGACCATCGAAGGTGCCCTCGACGAAACCACCAACATGCTCCAGCGCATCCGTGTGCTGGCCGTCCAGTCTGCCAACGGCACCAACTCCGCCTCCGACCGTAAAGCCCTTCAGGAAGAAGTAACCCAGCTCTCCCAGGAAATAAACCGTATTGCTCGCCAGACCACTTTCGCTGGCGCTACTGTTCTGAATGGCCCAAGAGTAACTAATAAGGGTCAAGGTGCAGATTCATACCTTAACAACCCAACCAGTCTTATTCCAAGCGCAGGCAGTGCCAATGCCGGTAAGGTTGTATTCCAGGTAGGTGCTAACGCTGGTGATACTCTTACTTTAGGTTGGAGTGAAGCATTTACAATGTCTGGCCTTGCTAAAATGGCAGGACTTGGCGAGGCAAAAAATATTGCCGCTAACAAGGACGCCCAGAAAGGTATTGTAATCGACGGTACAGATAAATCACAGGTTCGTTGGACTATCTCTTCTGCTTCACTTGCTACTTATACTCTTGCAAACATCGACAAGGTTATTCAGGCTGTAGACTCCAAGCGTGCCGGTCTTGGCGCTTTACAGAACAGAATGGAGAGCGCTATTCGTAATCAGGCATGCATTTCAGAAAATGAGGCCGATGCCCGCTCAAGAATCAGAGACACAGATTTTGCCGCTGAAACTGCAGCTCTTACTCAGGGAAATATCATTCAGCAGGCCTCCCAGACAGTTCTGGCCCAGGCTAACCAGCGCCCTACTATCGCGCTGAGCCTGTTAGGCCGCTAACAGATTAAACTCTTTCTCTTTATCGTTCAGGGCAGGCGCAAGCCTGCCTTTTTAATTCACGATCCTAGATATAGAAAAATGGTGCAGAAGTTGCAGCCATTTTGATATATAAGCACTTTAAGAGAGAAAGACAGTTGCAGCTGTCTACGTTTGCCGCCTGCGGCAAACATACTTAAGAGAGAGAATGAAATATGGCACTTTACGTTAACACGAACGTCAGCAGCATAAATGCGCAAAGAAAGCTGAGCAATGCGACTCTGAACCTCAATACCAGCTATCAGCGCCTGTCCTCAGGCCTGCGTATCAACTCTGCCAAAGATGATGCAGCCGGTCTCCAGATAGCTGACCGTCTTACCTCCCAGATCAATGGCCTCAACCAGGGCAACCGCAACACCAACGACGGTATCGCCCTTGCCCAGACCATCGAAGGAGCCCTCGACGAAACCACCAACATGCTCCAGCGCATCCGTGTGCTGGCAGTACAGTCCGCAAACGGCACCAACTCCGCCTCCGACCGCAAAGCCCTCCAGGAAGAAGTTACTCAGCTCTCCCAGGAAATCAACCGTATCGCCCGCCAGACCACCTTTGCAGGCGCCACTGTGCTGAATGGCCCATATGTTGCCGGTAAGACTGCTGGCGAAGCACATCTCAATAACGAAAACAGCCTTATTCCGGCCACAGGTCCTAGCAAGAACTCAGTTCTTTTCCAGGTAGGTGCTAATGCAGGAGATACACTCGCGCTTAGCTGGGCCGACGCTTTTACAATGTCAGGTCTTGCAAAAATGGCCGGACTTGGCGAAGCTAAAGATATTGGCGCTAACAAGGATGCCCAGAAAGGTATCGTAATTGACGGTACAGATAAATCACAGGTACGCTGGACTATTTCAGCTGCGTCACTTGCTACGTACACACTCGCAAATATCGACAAGGTAATTCAGGTTGTAGATTCCAAGCGAGCTGGCCTTGGCGCTTTACAGAACAGAATGGAGAGCGCTATTCGTAATCAGGCATGTATTTCAGAAAATGAGGCTGATGCCCGCTCAAGAATCAGGGACACTGATTTTGCCGCTGAAACTGCTGCACTGACTCAGGGCAACATTATTCAGCAGGCTTCCCAGACAGTACTTGCTCAGGCTAACCAGCGCCCAACCATTGCGCTAAGCCTGTTAGGCCGCTAATTATTTACTCTCTTTCTCTTTTAATTAAGGCGAGCACATGCTCGCCTTTTTAATGAATTCGATAAATATGAGCTTTATGGCTTGCTTATTGCTTGTTTTTTAATACCTATGCCATTTAAGAGAGAGCGACAGTTGCAGCTGTCATGATATTGCCGCAATTCGGCAAGACAAACTAAGAGAGAGAGTGAAATATGGCACTTTACGTTAATACGAACGTAAGCAGCATCAATGCTCAGAGAAAGCTCAGCAATGCAACTCTGAACCTTAATACCAGCTATCAGCGCCTCGCTTCCGGCATGCGCATCAACTCTGCCAAAGATGACGCTGCCGGCCTTCAAATCTCCGACCGTCTTACTTCCCAGATTAACGGCCTTAACCAGGGCAACCGCAACACTAATGACGGCATTGCCTTAGCTCAGACCATTGAAGGTGCTCTCGACGAGACCTCCTCAATGCTGCAGCGTATCCGCGTCCTGGCCGTTCAGTCCGCCAATGGCACCAACTCAGCCTCCGACCGCAAAGCAATCCAGGAAGAAGTAACCCAGCTCTCCCAGGAAATTAACCGTATTGCCCGCCAGACCACCTTTGCTGGCAACACCATCCTCAATGGCCCACGTGTAACAGGCAAAGCTGATTACACTAACAATCCTACAAGTATTATTCCAAGTAAAGGTGCTGCTAACGAAGGCAAAATAATTTTCCAGGTTGGCGCAAATGCGGGTGATACTCTTACCTTAAACTGGAGTGATCCTTTTACAATGTCTGGCCTTGCTGTCATGGCTGGCCTAGGTCCTGCTAAAGATACAGCACAAGGTGGTAAGGATTACAACAAGGGTATTGTCTATGATGGCGACAAATCACAGGTTAGATGGACAGTTTCTGCAGCCTCTCTGGCCACATACACTCTTGCCAATATAGATGCTGTTATCCAGGCCGTTGATTCCAAGCGTGCTGGACTGGGCGCTTTACAGAACAGAATGGAGAGCGCTATTAGAAATCAGGCTGGTATTTCTGAGAATGAAGCTGATGCCCGTTCAAGAATCAGGGACACAGACTTCGCCGCTGAGACTGCCGCTCTTACTCAGGGCAACATCATCCAGCAGGCCTGTCAGACCGTACTTACCCAGGCCAACCAGCGCCCTACCATTGCTCTGAGCCTGTTAGGTCAAGGCTAAGAATCAAACAAATAAGCATATTTCTCTATCCCTTTTAGGCGAGCTGAGGCTCGCCTTTAGGAGCAGATAGAGCTTTGATGTACTTTCAGCGCAGATCTGATAAGTACAATTTAGAGAGAATAGACAGTTGCAGCTGTCCGATTTGCCGCATACAAGGCAAATCCAAGAGAGAGAGTATGAATTATGGCACTTTACGTTAATACAAACGTCAGCAGCATCAATGCGCAAAGAAAGCTCAGTAATGCCACCCTGAACCTCAACACCAGCTACCAGAGACTGGCTTCTGGTATGCGTATTAACTCTGCCAAAGACGACGCTGCAGGTCTTCAAATCTCCGACCGTCTCACCTCCCAGATTAACGGCCTTAACCAGGGAAACCGTAACACCAACGACGGTATTGCCTTAGCTCAGACCATTGAAGGTGCTCTCGACGAGACCACCTCTATGCTGCAGCGTATCCGTGTTCTGGCCGTACAGTCAGCCAACGGCACCAACTCAGCCTCTGATCGCAAAGCTATCCAGGAAGAAGTAACCCAGCTTTCCCAGGAAATCAACCGTATTGCCCGCCAGACTACTTTTGCAGGCAACACAATTCTGAATGGCTCAAACAACCCGAACGCCAACGATCACCTGAAAGAGACCAAAAGTATTATTCCCAGTGCTGGTTCAGCTAATGCCGGCAAGATTATTTTCCAAGTAGGTGCAAATGCAGGTGACACACTGGCATTAAATTGGTCTCAGGCATTTACAATGTCAGGACTTGCCAGGATGGCAAATCTGGGTGAGGCCAAAAACATTGCCAATGTTAAAGATGCAAAGTCAGGTATTGTAATTGATGGTGCCGATAAAACTCAGGTTCGTTGGACCGTCTCTGCTGCATCGCTGGCAACATATACACTTGCCAACATTGATAAGGTTATCCAGGCAGTAGACTCCAAGCGTGCAGGTCTGGGCGCTTTACAGAACAGAATGGAGAGCGCTATCCGAAATCAGGCCGGTATTTCCGAGAATGAGGCAGATGCCCGCTCAAGAATCAGGGACACAGACTTCGCAGCTGAGACCGCTGCTCTTACCCAGGGCAATATCATTCAGCAGGCCTGCCAGACCGTTCTTGCACAGGCCAACCAGCGCCCTACTATCGCTCTAAGCCTCTTAGGCCAGTAAATTCTACAGAATCATCACTTTCTCTTTATCGTTCAGGGCGGGTCATTGGCTCGCCTTATTAAGGGATAGTAGAAGTAATACGAATCTACAGTTTTAATAGTGGATACAGTGCCTGCACGCATCTTAAAAGTTAGATTGAGGAGATTAAATCCAGCTCCTGAACTTCGCAAAGGTGCTTGCCGCTATAGACCTGATATTGAGGTCTGGAAAAGTATCCATTGATCCGGTTTTGTCAGCCAAGAGGCTGATATTTATCGTTTCTCTTTCTCTTTCTCTTTTGAAATAAGGCGAGCGCAAGCTCGCCTTTTTCATGAATACAGGCATCATGGCTTGCTAATTGCTTGTTTTTTGACATCTATTCCAATTAAGAGAGAGCGACAGTTGCAGCTGTCGAATTATTGCCGCAAGACGGCAAGACAAACTAAGAGAGAGAGTGGAATATGGCACTTTACGTTAATACGAACGTAAGCAGCATCAATGCCCAGAGAAAGCTCAGTAATGCTACTCTGAACCTTAATACCAGCTATCAGCGCCTCGCTTCCGGCATGCGCATCAACTCTGCCAAAGATGACGCCGCCGGCCTTCAAATCTCCGATCGCCTTACCTCCCAGATTAACGGCCTTAACCAGGGCAACCGTAACACCAATGACGGCATTGCCTTGGCTCAGACCATTGAAGGTGCTCTCGACGAGACTACCCAAATGCTGCAGCGTATCCGCGTCCTGGCCGTTCAGTCAGCCAATGGCACCAACTCAGCCTCTGACCGCAAAGCTATCCAGCAGGAAGTTACCCAGCTTTCAGAAGAAATCAACCGTATTGCCCGCCAGACCACTTTTGCTGGCAATACCATTCTGAATGGTCCAAAGGATACGACCAATCAAAATGCATGGTTAAAAAATGCAACCAGCATCATTCCCAGTGCTGGTTCTGCCAATGCAGGAAAGATTATTTTCCAAGTAGGCGCTAATGCAGGTGATACTCTTACCTTAAACTGGAATGAGCCGTTTACGATGTCAGGCCTGGCCAAGATGGCCAATATCGGTGAAGCTAAAAATATTGCCGCGCAAGGATCAAAAGGTGTTGACCAAAATGGCATTGTTATCGATACAAACAAATCACTTGTTCGCTGGACTGTCTCCTCTGCTAAATTAGCAACTGATACACTGGCAAACATTGATAAGGTTATCCAGGCCGTAGACTCCAAGCGTGCAGGACTGGGCGCTTTACAGAACAGAATGGAAAGTGCTATCCGCAACCAGGCTGGCATTTCTGAAAATGAGGCTGATGCCCGCTCAAGAATCAGGGACACAGACTTCGCCGCTGAGACCGCAGCTCTTACCCAGGGCAACATCATCCAGCAAGCCTGCCAGACCGTTTTAGCCCAGGCTAATCAGCGCCCTACAATTGCTCTGAGCCTGTTAGGTCAAGGCTAAGCATCAAACAAATAAGCATATTTCTCTGTCCCTTTAAGGCGAGCAAAGCCTCGCCTTTAGGAGCAGATAGAGCTTTGATGTACTTTCAGCGCAGATCTGATAAGTACCATTGAGAGAGAATAGACAGTTGCAGCTGTTCGATTTGCCGCATGCACAGCAAATCCAAGAGAGAGTATGAATTATGGCACTTTACGTTAATACGAACGTTAGCAGCATCAATGCGCAGAGAAAGCTCAGTAATGCTACCCTGAACCTTAACACCAGCTACCAGAGACTGGCTTCTGGTATGCGTATTAACTCCGCCAAAGACGACGCTGCAGGTCTTCAAATCTCCGACCGCTTAACCTCTCAGATTAACGGCCTCAATCAGGGCAACCGTAACACTAACGACGGTATTGCCTTAGCTCAAACTATCGAAGGTGCACTCGACGAGACCACCTCCATGCTCCAGCGCATCCGTGTTCTGGCCGTACAGTCTGCCAACGGCACCAACTCTGCATCAGATCGCAAAGCAATCCAGGAAGAAGTAACCCAGCTTTCGCAGGAAATCAACCGCATTGCCCGCCAGACCACCTTTGCCGGCAACACCATTCTGAATGGCTCAAACAACCCAAATGGTCAAAACCACTTAAAAGAAACAAAAAGCATCATTCCAAGTGCAGGCTCAGCAAACGCTGGAAAAATTATTTTCCAGGTTGGCGCTAATGCAGGCGACACTTTAGCTCTAAACTGGTCCGAAGCCTTTACTATGTCTGGACTGGCAAAGATGGCTCAGCTTGGAGAAGCAAAACAAACTGGTACTGCAAACGCAGGTAAGAATGGACTCGTAGTCAGTGCAGCCAATTCTAAAGATCAGGTAAGATGGACAGTTTCTTCCGCATCACTTGCAACATATACACTTGCAAACATCGATGCAGTTATCCAGGCTGTAGACTCCAAGCGTGCAGGCCTGGGCGCTTTACAGAACAGAATGGAAAGCGCTATCCGAAATCAGGCCGGTATTTCCGAGAATGAGGCCGATGCCCGCTCAAGAATCAGGGACACTGACTTCGCAGCTGAGACCGCTGCTCTAACCCAGGGCAACATTATCCAGCAAGCCTGTCAGACAGTCCTTGCTCAGGCCAACCAGCGCCCTACTATCGCTCTGAGCCTCTTAGGCCAGTAAGCTCAATAGATTAATCACTTTCTCTTTATCGTTCATGGCGGGCTATTGGCTCGCCTTCTTAAGAGCGAAGAGAAGTAATATGGATATACAGTTTCACTCGTGGATACAGTGCCTGCATGCATCTTAATAGTTAGATTGAGGAGATTAAAACCAGCTCCTGAACTTCGCAAAGGTGCTTGCCGCTATAGTCCTGATATTAAGGCTTGGAAAAGTATCCATTGATCCAGTTTTGTCAGTCGTTCAGGCTGATATTTATCAGATCTCTTTCTCTTTTGAAATAAGGCGAGCGCAAGCTCGCCTTTTTCATGCATACGGGCATCATGGCTTGCTAATTGCTTGTTTTTTGACATCTATTCCAATTAAGAGAGAGCGACAGTTGCAGCTGTCGAATTATTGCCGCAAGACGGCAAGACAAACAAAGAGAGAGAGTGGAATATGGCACTTTACGTTAATACGAACGTAAGCAGCATCAATGCTCAGAGAAAGCTCAGTAATGCTACTCTGAACCTTAATACCAGCTATCAGCGCCTCGCTTCCGGCATGCGCATCAACTCTGCCAAAGATGACGCCGCCGGCCTTCAAATCTCCGATCGCCTTACCTCCCAGATTAACGGCCTTAACCAGGGCAACCGCAACACTAATGACGGCATTGCCTTAGCTCAGACCATTGAAGGTGCTCTCGACGAGACCACCTCAATGCTGCAGCGTATCCGTGTACTGGCCGTACAGTCCGCCAACGGCACCAACTCAGCTGCTGACCGCAAAGCTATCCAGCAGGAAGTTACCCAGCTTTCAGAAGAAATCAACCGTATTGCTCGTCAGACTACATTTGCCGGTAACACCATTCTCAATGGTCCAAAAGACACGAAAAATGCAAATGCATGGTTACAGAATCCTAATAGCATTATTCCAAGTGCTGGCTCAGCAAACGAGGGCAAAATAGTATTCCAGGTGGGAGCTAATGCTGGCGATACTCTTACATTGAACTGGAAAGAGCCATTCACAATGTCTGGCTTAGCCGCAATGGCAAACATCGGACAAGCCAAAGATATAACTGGTGCAACTGGCTCAAAAGCTGTCGACTCAAATGGCATTGTTATCGATGGCAATAAATCACTCGTTCGCTGGACAGTTTCCTCTGCAAAATTAGCTACTGATACTCTGGCAAACATTGACAAGGTTATCCAGGCTGTTGATTCCAAGCGTGCAGGACTGGGCGCTTTACAGAACAGAATGGAAAGTGCTATCCGCAACCAGGCCGGTATTTCCGAGAATGAAGCCGATGCCCGCTCAAGAATCAGGGACACAGACTTCGCCGCTGAGACTGCAGCTCTTACCCAGGGCAACATCATCCAGCAAGCCTGCCAGACCGTTTTAGCCCAGGCTAATCAGCGCCCTACTATTGCTCTGAGCCTGTTAGGTCAAGGCTAATAATCAAACGAATAAGCATATTTCTCTATCCCTTTAAGGCGAGCAAAGCCTCGCCTTTAGGAGCAGATAGAGCTTTGATGTACTTTCAGCGCAGATCTGATAAGTACCATTTAGAGAGAATAGACAGTTGCAGCTGTCCGATTTGCCGCATGCACCGCAAATCCAAGAGAGAGAGAGTATGAATTATGGCACTTTACGTTAATACGAACGTTAGCAGCATCAATGCGCAAAGAAAGCTCAGCAATGCTACCCTGAACCTTAACACCAGCTACCAGAGACTGGCTTCTGGTATGCGTATTAACTCCGCCAAAGATGACGCTGCAGGTCTTCAAATCTCTGACCGCCTTACCTCCCAGATCAACGGCCTCAATCAGGGCAACCGTAACACCAACGACGGCATTGCCTTAGCTCAGACCATTGAAGGTGCACTCGATGAGACCACCTCTATGCTCCAGCGTATCCGTGTTCTGGCCGTACAGTCAGCCAACGGCACCAACTCAGCCTCTGATCGCAAAGCTATCCAGGAAGAAGTAACCCAGCTTTCGCAGGAAATCAACCGCATTGCCCGCCAGACCACCTTCGCCGGCAACACCATCCTTAACGGCCCAAAGAATAATGCCAATGACTATACCAAAAATCCTACCAGCATTATTCCAAGTACAGGCGCTGCAAATGCTGGAAAAATTGTATTCCAAGTAGGTGCTAATGCAGGCGATACTCTTACTTTGAACTGGGGTGATCCTTTCACTATGTCAGGCCTGGCCAAAATGGCTGGTATTGGTGAAGCTAAAAACCTAGGTAACGGTTCAGCAGGTTTGAACACTAACGGAATACTAATAGAAGCTAACGGCAAATCTCAGGTACGTTGGACTGTATCCACAGCCAAGTTAGCAACTGACACTCTGGCTAATATCGACAAGGTTATTCAAGCCGTAGATTCCAAGCGTGCAGGCCTTGGCGCTTTACAGAACAGAATGGAAAGCGCTATTCGTAATCAGGCAGGTATTTCCGAGAATGAGGCTGATGCCCGCTCAAGAATCAGAGACACAGACTTCGCCGCTGAAACCGCCGCACTTACCCAGGGCAACATTATCCAGCAGGCCTGCCAGACCGTTCTTGCACAGGCCAACCAGCGCCCTACTATCGCTCTGAGCCTCTTAGGCCAGTAAGCTCAAAGATTCATCACTTTCTCTTTATCGTTCAGGGCGGGCCACTGGCTCGCCTTCTTAAGATCGAAGAGAAGTAATATGGATATACAGTTTCACTCGTGGATACAGTGCCTGCATGCATCTTAATAGTTAGATTGAGGAGATTAAAACCAGCTCCTGAACTTCTCAAAGGTGCTTGCCGCTATAGTCCTGATATTAAGGCTTGGAAAAGTATCCATTGATCCAGTTTTGTCAGTCGTTAAGGCTGATATTTATCACATCTCTTTCTCTTTTGAAATAAGGCGAGCGCAAGCTCGCCTTTTTCATGTATAAGGCAATTATGGCTTACTAATTGCTTGTTTTTTGACACCTAATCCAATTAAGAGAGAAAGACAGTTGCAGCTGTCGAAATATTGCCGCAATTCGGCAAGACAAACTAAGAGAGAAAGAGAGAGAGTATTTAAAAATGGCACTTTATGTTAATACAAACGTCAGCAGCATTAATGCGCAAAGAAAGCTCAGTAATGCTACCCTGAACCTCAATACCAGCTACCAGAGACTCGCATCTGGTATGCGTATTAACTCTGCCAAAGACGACGCTGCAGGACTTCAAATCTCCGACCGTCTCACCTCCCAGATCAACGGCCTCAATCAGGGCAACCGTAACACCAACGACGGTATCGCCTTAGCTCAGACCATTGAAGGTGCTCTCGATGAAACCACCTCAATGCTGCAGCGTATACGTGTACTGGCCGTACAGTCCGCTAACGGAACCAATTCCCAGTCCGACCGCAAGGCAATCCAGGAAGAAGTAACCCAGCTCTCTCAGGAAATCAACCGTATTGCCCGCCAGACCACCTTTGCAGGTAACACCATCCTCAACGGCTCTAACCACCCTAGTGGTCAGGATCACTTAAAAGAGACCAAAAGTATCATTCCAAGTGCAGGCTCCGCTAATGCTGGCAAGATTATCTTCCAGGTTGGCGCAAATGCTGGCGATACTCTGGCCTTGAACTGGTCCGAAGCCTTTACTATGTCTGGCCTTGCCAAGATGGCAAATCTTGGACAGGCAGTTGATGCAACGAACAAAAACAATCCTGCCAAAAATGGCATTGTTGTAGACGGAAATGCTAAAGATCAGGTTCGCTGGACCGTATCTTCTGCATCCAATGCCCAATACACCCTTGCAAATATCGATGCCGTAATTCAGGCTGTTGACTCTAAGCGTGCCGGACTTGGCGCTTTACAGAACAGAATGGAAAGTGCTATCCGCAATCAGGCGGGTATTTCTGAGAATGAGGCCGATGCCCGTTCAAGAATTCGAGACACAGACTTCGCCGCTGAGACCGCAGCCCTGACTCAGGGCAACATCATCCAGCAGGCATGTCAGACAGTCCTCGCTCAGGCCAACCAGCGCCCTACTATTGCACTTAGCCTCTTAGGCCAGTAATCAAACAAACAGAACATATTTACAGCTCAGGGCGACTAATTCCCTCGCCCTCTAATATGAGCAAAGAGAAGAAAGACGCATCCTAAGCGTCTTATAGTTCGTAAAGAGAGCGAACCGACAGTTGCAGCTGTCAGATATGCCTGAAACCGGCATATCTTTAAGAGAGAGAGTATTTAAAAATGGCACTTTATGTTAATACAAACGTAAGCAGCATTAATGCGCAAAGAAAGCTTAGTAATGCTACCCTGAACCTGAACACCAGCTACCAGCGACTCGCCTCTGGTATGCGTATTAACTCTGCCAAAGACGACGCTGCAGGTCTTCAAATCTCCGACCGCCTCACCTCCCAAATCAACGGCCTTAACCAGGGCAACCGTAACACCAATGACGGCATTGCCTTAGCTCAGACCATTGAAGGTGCTCTCGACGAGACCACCACAATGCTACAGCGTATCCGTGTACTGGCCGTACAGTCCGCTAACGGTACCAACTCAGCATCAGACCGCGCTGCTATCCAGCAGGAGGTCACCCAGCTCTCCCAGGAAATCAACCGTATTGCCCGCCAGACTACCTTCGCCGGTAACACTATTCTCAATGGACCTGTTGTTACAGGAAAAACACAAACCGATGCATATCTGAACAACCCTAACAGTCTTATTCCTGCTGACGGACCTGGTAAAAATTCTGTTATTTTTCAGGTCGGAGCAAATGCTGGAGACACCTTAACACTAAGCTGGGCTGATCCATTCACAATGTCAGGTCTTGCCAAAATGGCGGGACTTGGTCAGGCTAAAAATACAGCCCAGGGTGGTAACAAAGACTACAGCGATGGCATTGTTATTGATAACGGTGATAAATCACAAGTACGATGGACAGTTTCTGCTGCATCTCTCGCCACTTATACTCTTGAGAAGATTGATAGGGTCATTCAGGCCGTAGACTCCAAGCGTGCCGGACTGGGCGCTTTACAGAACAGAATGGAGAGCGCTATACGTAATCAGGCAGGCATTTCCGAGAATGAGGCTGATGCCCGCTCAAGAATTCGAGACACAGATTTTGCCGCTGAGACCGCTGCTCTTACCCAGGGCAACATCATCCAGCAGGCCTGCCAGACCGTTTTAGCACAGGCTAACCAGCGCCCTACTATTGCACTTAGCCTCTTGGGCCAGTAATCAAACAAACAGAACATATTTACAGCTCAGGGCGACTCATTCCCTCGCCCTTTAATATGAGCAAAGAGAAGAAGGACGCATCCCAAGCGTCCTATAGTTCGCAAAGAGAGCGAACCGACAGTTACAGCTGTCAGATATGCCTGAAACAGGCATATATTTAAGAGAGAGAGTATTTAAAAATGGCACTTTACGTTAATACCAACATCAGCAGCATCAATGCGCAAAGAAAGCTCAGTAATGCTACCTTGAACCTGAACACCAGCTACCAGCGACTCGCTTCTGGTATGCGTATTAACTCTGCCAAAGACGACGCTGCAGGTCTTCAAATCTCTGACCGACTCACATCCCAGATCAACGGCCTTAACCAGGGCAACCGTAACACTAACGACGGTATTGCCTTAGCTCAGACCATTGAAGGTGCTCTCGACGAGACCACCTCAATGCTGCAGCGTATCCGCGTTCTGGCCGTACAGTCCGCAAACGGCACTAACTCAGCTTCAGACCGCGCTGCTATCCAGCAGGAAGTCACCCAGCTCTCCCAGGAAATCAATCGTATCGCCCGCCAGACAACTTTCGCTGGCAACACTATTCTTAATGGTCCTGTAGTTACTGGTAAAGCTGGTAACGAACAGTATCTAAACAATCCAAACAGTCTTATTCCTAACGCCGGTCCTGGCAAGAACTCTGTCATTTTTCAGGTAGGTGCCAATGCTGGCGATACCTTAACTCTCAGCTGGGCAGACGCTTTTACCATGTCAGGCTTGGCAAAAATGGCTCAGCTCGGTCAAGCTAAAGATACTGCACAAGGTAACAAAAACTACGACAAAGGAATTGTTATTGATAACGGAGACAAGTCTCAGGTTCGCTGGACTGTTTCTGCAGCATCTTTGGCTACTTATACTCTTGAGAACATCGACAAGGTAATCCAGGCAGTAGACTCCAAGCGTGCAGGTCTTGGCGCTTTACAGAACAGAATGGAAAGTGCTATTCGTAATCAGGCCGGTATTTCTGAGAATGAGGCTGATGCCCGCTCAAGAATTCGAGACACAGATTTTGCCGCTGAGACTGCAGCTCTTACTCAGGGCAATATCATCCAGCAGGCCTGCCAGACCGTTTTAGCTCAGGCCAACCAGCGCCCTACTATTGCACTGAGCCTGTTAGGTCAGTAATCAAACATCAGATATCCAGGTTTCTCTTTATCGTTCAGGGCGGGCAACAAAGCCCGCCTTT
Organism: Anaerobiospirillum sp. NML120511; assembly: GCF_023050955.1. NCBI lineage: Bacteria > Pseudomonadati > Pseudomonadota > Gammaproteobacteria > Aeromonadales > Succinivibrionaceae > Anaerobiospirillum > Anaerobiospirillum sp. NML120511. The sequence goes on along the minus strand of NZ_JALKIK010000047.1, from coordinate 5,547 downwards.
CTAAGAACACAGAGACCGAGACGCAGTGATAGCGTCCTTATACAGTTCGTGAAGAAAGCGAACAGACAGTTGCAGCTGTCAGATTTGCCGCAAGCAGCAAATCTTAAAGAGAGAGAGTATGAATTATGGCACTTTACGTTAATACCAACATCAGCAGCATCAATGCGCAAAGAAAGCTCAGCAATGCCACCCTGAACCTCAATACCAGCTACCAGAGACTCGCCTCTGGTATGCGTATTAACTCTGCCAAAGACGACGCTGCAGGCCTTCAAATCTCTGACCGCCTAACCTCCCAGATCAACGGCCTCAATCAGGGCAACCGCAACACCAACGACGGTATTGCCTTAGCTCAGACCATTGAAGGTGCTCTTGATGAGACCACCTCAATGCTGCAGCGCATCCGTGTACTGGCCGTACAGTCCGCTAACGGCACCAACTCCGCATCCGACCGTAAGGCCATTCAGCAGGAAGTGACCCAGCTGTCTGAAGAAATCAACCGTATTGCCCGTCAGACTACCTTCGCCGGCAACACCATCCTTAACGGTCCAAAGAATAATGCCACTGACTATACCAAAAATCCTACCAGCATTATTCCAAGTACAGGCGCTGCAAATGAAGGTAAGATTGTTTTCCAGGTAGGTGCAAATGCCGGAGACACTCTTACCTTAGACTGGAAAGATGCTTTCACCATGTCTGGGTTAGCAAAAATGGCTCAAATTGGAGAAGCCAAAAATATTGCAACCGGATCTGCCGCAGTTAAATCCAATGGAATTGTTATTGACGGTAATGCCAAATCATTAGTTCGCTGGACAGTTTCCTCAGCCAAGCTGGCTACTGACACTCTGGCAAACATTGATAAGGTCATTCAGGCGGTAGATTCCAAGCGTGCAGGCCTTGGCGCTTTACAGAACAGAATGGAAAGTGCTATTCGTAATCAGGCTGGTATTTCCGAGAATGAGGCAGATGCCCGCTCAAGAATCAGGGACACAGACTTCGCCGCTGAGACTGCAGCTCTTACTCAGGGCAATATCATCCAGCAGGCCTGCCAGACCGTTTTAGCACAGGCCAACCAGCGCCCTACTATTGCTCTTAGCCTCCTGGGCAGGTAAGACCCCAGGGCCTCTTCACAAGTTTCTCTTTATCGTTCAGGGCGGGCCATAGGCTCGCCTTTTTAGTTTCAAAATGCTGCAAGAAAGCATTAAGCGAATCGATATATCGTGAAATTTGAAATTGTTGGACAAAACTATTGCACTGTCAGCACCATAACAGTAATATAAACAGATATATTCTCTCTTAATCATTCAGAGGCGGACGCAAGTCCGCCTTTTTTATGCCTGCAAACTGCAAAATGTTTTACCGTAACGTAAAATAAAAGAATATTGTTAAATTATTTCAGGCACCTGAACGATAAATCCAAAATTCTATATTTCTGCCTAAACGCTCTATCAGCCCTCCCTGCTCTCCCTACAGCAACGCACCTGACTTCTGCATATGTTGTACCCCTATGCCTGAGGATGCGCTCTATGAAAGCCCTGTACGCCTCTCTGGCGTTTCTCTCCATAGCTTTTCTATTCGAGCCTAATATCTGACAGAGATAAGCTGCTCTGTTTAAACGAAAAGCCCTATATGGGCCAGAGCATGCTTATCTAATGTCATCTCACATTCCACTTTGGAACTGCATCAAGCAAGCAGTTGCCTCTAACGCTCGCATCCAAGGTGTAGCTAAGGTCAATTCCACAGCGCCACTTTGAATCAACGTAGAGCTATCACAGTCACTCACAGAGCGATGGCGTGTTCAATGGTATGGAGATGTACCGGTGACAGCTAAAATCGTCTCTGTGAAAGCGTAGAGGGGCTTTAGGGACGTTCTGTATGCAATGCAACTCTGTCCTGCTTCAGTTCCACCCGCCAGACAAAAATAAAGCCTCCTTACCATGATGGCCTGGAGGCTTTAAGAGTAGTTTGTATTGCTACTCAAATCTGAAGCTTAAAAGCTATGATTTAACCGAGCAGTGACAGGCCCAGCTGAGGGCGGGTATTAGCCTGCATCAGCATGGAGGTTGCAGCCTGCTGGATAATGGACTGCTGAGACAGATTAGCTGATTCTTCAGCGAAATCTGCGTCACGAATTCTGCTGCGGGCGTCAGACTGGTTGGCAGAAACGTTTGCCTGGTTGCGAATAGAACTCTCCAATCTGTTCTGGATTGCACCTAGTCCAGCACGACTGGCATCTACCGATCCAATCATCTTGTCCAGGCCTTCAATCGCTTTGTCAATATTTTCTGCCTTGGTAAAGCTGACCTTGATAGCACCACCACCCTGCTGACCAGCGCCGGCGGACCAGAAAGATTTCAGATCATTGTCCTGGATTCCGGCATTTTTAGCGATCTGAGAGAACTTCATGGCGTTAACCTCGAAGCTGACGGTATCGCCCTTATTTGCTCCTACCTGTAAAGTAAGCTTACCTACTTCGTCCTTACCACCCTGAGGAGGCTGACCACCGGCTGCGCCGCCCTTGGTCATGATTGAACCTGCACCAGCACCGTCGAGGATAAGGGAGCCGCCATACTTGGTCTGCTTGGCGATACGGGTAATTTCCTCAGCCAGAGCAGTAGCTTCCTTACCAAGAGCCTTGCGATCATCCAGGGTATTGGTTCCATTACGGGCCTGAACTGCAAGAGTACGCATCTTCTGCAGCATACCAGTAATTTCGTCCATGGCACCTTCAGCGGTCTGGGCGAAAGCAATACCGTCATTGGAGTTGCGGTTACCCTGATTCAGGCCATTAATCTGGGTGGTTAAGCGTGAGGATATCTGGAGGCCTGCTGCATCGTCCTTTGCGGAATTAATTCTCAGGCCTGACGAGAGTCTCTGGTATGTGGTTGTCAGCTGATTCTGTACGTTATTCAGATATCTGCGGCCGTTGAGTGAACTGACATTCGTGTTTACGTATACTGCCATGGTCTGTTTCCATCATGTGTGTTGTGTTGTGTGTAATGAACGACCAAGAAATAGTGGCCGTTATTAGCTCAACGGCACTTTCATCCTAGATATATGCAAATACGACCAGCCTTATTTGGATGCTGGATACATGCCATGTAAAACTGCTGATAGATATTATCTGTCAGACTGCCTTTAAAGCCCGTCAATGCGCCATCTGACTAAATTCTAGTCCAGAAATTAGATATTGAAATTTGTGAGTATATGTATTTAATTCCCACTTGTCGCCTCTGCCCCGTGAAAATCTGTCGGGCCCTTATCCGCTAAGAGCCGCCCTCCAGCCACTTCACAGTCTCATCCCCTTTGCTCTGCTTGCATGCCATCTACGCAGGTAAGCAGCCCTTAAATCCATCATCACAAACGCTTTCAGGTGACATGGTTAAGAGCGGCTTTCCAAAACAATTTGCATATGTGACAAAATCACTGTATGTTGCTTAAAAATGCTGTTTTTCATAAATACGATATTTATCGAATTTATGTGTCACCATTCCACGGGATGAATACGCAGTATATTACCCTAATGAAGTGTCATAGGTATCGACACTTTTGAGCCATAGTCGTTACAGGCAGAATTCGGCCGATCATTGAAATTATTAACATCAATATATGCCGAAAAATGGCTTATACATCGCATGTATAGAATAAGGTAAAGGGCGATTTACCAAGTATCGTCAGGAGCATTTACCCCCTGACTGCACGATGCCGTCCTGGATGAGCTTCATGCTCTATCATTCATGCCAGAACAAACTGTCCGATTTCCTCCACTATATAGATTTGCAATATGACACTTACGGCTCATTCTTGAGAAAAATCAGACTTTATGCAAACGGCTTGTTTATCGAATTTAAGTATCGACTGTCCACGGGATATATACGTAACATAATATCTGACATTTTCGTCATAACCAATGACACTCTAAAAGTACCATTATGCTTCTGCAGACAATGGGATTTTGAGCCCTCATTACACTCACGCTCTACAGCTGTTATGCGTGCTTAGAACTTCTGAGGTAAAGTCCTGATGGTTAACTGACGTTCACTCAAAAGGCCCCATAGGGCTTTGTCATGAAGGCAAGCACAGTCGTAACACTCTGCCTCATGAGGTGATACATTCTGCTGCCATAGCACTGACTACTCCTCTCCTCGACGCCGGTCAGCTCGTGAAGTAGCGAAGCTGCTAAATAGTTCTGTTAATTGCCATAGAATTCGTCAGGGCAAGGGCCGGGACGGTCGCTGCATGCCCGCAGCTGTCAGACAGCAGAGGCGTGGTATAGGCTATCTACATGGTCTTATAAGGACAGACATCAGTCCATGGGTAAGAGCTTCAACCCGTACGCTCATTCCCATCCTCAGTCCCCGAAATTGCCTGATCCCCAGGCCCATCTTAGAACTGACAACTGAATGACCTGTAAGCCAATGGCATTGTGCTAAGAGCTTGGGGCGAAACACTGCTGAGCCTTAATAAGGTTTCGACATGTGTAAGCGCAGACAGCATCACGAGTATTGAGTTACCAGGGAAAGCAAGCTATAAACGACTCCACACTGGACGATGAGTCATATGACATGCTGAAACCGTCCGCACGACTATTGAACCTGACGCAATTACCCATACCTCGCCATTGGCCTGAGCTTCTACAGAGTTTGCCCCTGGGATTCGAAGTGCCTTAAGTTCCATGAAGCCAGCAAAGGCCGGAAAGTAACAACCCTGGAGTTCCTTGCATGCTTGAATATCGACCTGCCAACTACAAAGTTAGGCCTCTGGAAAACAAAAAGGCCCTGAGGCGGTAAAGCCTGAGGACCTTTGAGACCGACCTTTAAAAGGTCCGGTCATTCGTCTTTCGTTTGTAAATCGGATTTTAGCCTAACAGTGACAGACCCAGCTGAGGACGGGTGTTGGCCTGCATCAGCATGGAGGTAGCAGCCTGCTGAATAATGGACTGCTGGGACAGATTGGCTGATTCTTCGGCGAAGTCTGCGTCACGAATTCTGCTGCGGGCGTCAGACTGGTTGGCAGCAACATTTGCCTGGTTGCGGATTGAACTTTCCAATCTGTTCTGGATTGCACCTAGTCCGGCACGCTGTGAGTCTACTGCGCCGATGATCTTATCCAGGGCTTCAATGGTAGCCTGAGCACCGTCAGCAGTGGACAGTATCAGCTTTTTGTCGGTATGCCAGAATTTTGCAATGTCATTTTGTCCGATACCAGCAAGAGCAATAGCCTTGGTGAACTTCATATTAGAGACGTCAAAGGTGATGGTGTCACCCTTATTTGCGCCTACCTGCAGGGTAAGCTGACCAGCGCTCTGCTTGGCATTGGTATAAATTGAGTTGGTGCCGTCATCACCGCCGTCGAGAACGGTCTTGCCGCCAAACTTGGTCTGGCCAACAATACGGTCAATCTCGGCAACCAGAGCTGTAGCTTCGGTATCCAGGGCCTTACGGTCAGCCTCGGTATTGGTGCCGTTTGCAGACTGTACTGCCAGAGTACGGATCTTCTGCAGCATGCCGGTCATTTCGTCCATGGCACCTTCAATGGTCTGGGCCAGAG
>NZ_JALKIK010000046.1:0-35223 GCF_023050955.1 Anaerobiospirillum sp. NML120511 | reverse complement strand
GCAAAAACGCTTACGAACAAAATCAGACAAAATCAGTGTCAATTTGAAGTTGCTCACACTTCTAAAACATAAATCGTGATCCACCTCATGTTTCAAATTCATCGTTTTTCAGCAATTGATAAATATTCTCGATAAGCCCAAATTCATCAGACTTTTCAACTGTCAAAGAGCATATAAATCAGCATGCCTAACAGCCCCAGCAGCGCCAAAGTCACCAAATCCTCAAAATCAAAGATAGAAACCTAGACAAATGTCAATCTGAAGTAAGCAAAAAACAGCGATTTTTACCCTTAAAGCATCCAATTCCATCTATATGTAAGCTGCTGACTTGCAGTTTTTCCCAAAAGCAATTTTTCCATACTCACTCCCACCCTCACATTGAACCCAGCCTCATCCTGGTCACAGGTCATACTACCTGGCAGTGCCGCCTCCAGCGCACAGTACAAAGTAAGCCTCAGCGCCTCAGGGCACCAGCAGCAATGGCTGGCCAATAGCCGTGGCAATGGCTGGGGCAGGGGCATGGTCATGGGCAGGCTCCTGGTCATGGGCAGGCTACTGGAAATGACCGGTGGCAATGGCTGCATATATATAAGTAGAGGATCAGCTTTAATACTGAGGGCAAGAATGGGAAGCGCGGACAGCGCACCTGTAAATAGAAGGCTCTGACAGCAGGTCTGCAACAGAGTGCATCTGCCGGATACTGTTCTCAATACAGGTAGAGGCACCCTACGCCCATAACGGGCGTCTGAGGCTGCGATGTGAGCTGCTGCAGAGGAATGCGGCGTGAGCTGGTACGGGGAAGTGCGGCGTGAGTCTGGTGGAATGGACTGCAGTGATGTTATGCGCTGTGACGCGTTGCGATGTGGGGCGCCGTGCGGCGAAGAGCAGTAAGGGGATGTGAAGCGCCGAAAGGCGATGTAAGCGATGTGAGGTGGCGTGAGGAGGCGTGAGGTGACGTAAGGTGACGTGAGGTGACATGAGGTGACGTAAGGTGACGTGAGGTGACGTGAGGTGATGTGAGGTGATGTGAGGTGACGTAAGGCGGCGTGAGGGACGCCAGGCGGCGGCAGGGGCCGGGCGCATGGTTCGGTGCTGCCAGGGCAGCGGAGGGCAGGGATGAAAGTTGGGTTTTTGCCCGGTTCAGGGACAAAAAAAGCAGGTGCCTGAGCACCTGCTGATTGGACCTGCTTGTGATGTGCAGTGAGGCTTATGGCTGGACTACGCCGCCTTCACTGACATGCTTGCATGCAATAAGGTGATTGCCACGCTCGACCAGGATCTGCGGATCTTCTTTGAAACGGCAGTTCTCGACAAAGCAGCGGCTGTTGAAGCGGCAGCCCTTTGGCGGATCGATTGGGCTTGGCAGATCGCCCTTGAGCAGAATGCGCTCCTTGCGATTGGTCGGATCAATTACCGGAATGGCTGAAATCAGGGACTTGGTGTAAGGGTGCATAGGGTTGTCGTAGATAGCTTCCTTTGGAGCAACCTCTACCATGGAACCAAGGTACATAACACCGATACGGTCACTGATGTGCTTTACGGCAGCAAGGCCGTGAGCGATAAACAGATAGGTAAGACCAAACTCACTCTTGAGGTCATCAAGCAGATTGAGGATCTGGGCCTGAATGGATACGTCCAGGGCTGATACAGCTTCGTCGCAGACAATCAGACGTGGAGATACGGCAAGAGCACGGGCAATACCGATACGCTGTCTCTGACCGCCTGAGAACTCGTGCGGATAACGGGACTTGTACTGTTTGGCAAGGCCTACGCACTCGAGCAGGTACTCAACACGCTTTGTGATGTCAGCACCGCTGTGAGTCTTATTGACAATCATTGGCTCGGAGATGATCTCCTCAACATTCATACGAGGGTTGAGGGAGGAATATGGATCCTGGAAGATCATCTGGATGTCGCGGGCATACTTGCGGCGCTGATTGCGGGTCAGCTTGCCAAGGTCGACTCCGTTGTAGAGGATTTCACCCTGAGTAGGCTTATACAGGCCGGCAATCATCTTGCCCAGGGTGGTCTTGCCACAGCCTGACTCACCTACGAGACCAAAGCACTCGCCCTTGTGGATGTCGAGGGTGAGATTGTCTACAGCCTTGAGGTAGCTGGTCTTGCTGTTAAGAAAGCCGCTCTTGATTTCAAAGTGCTTGCACAGACCCTTGATGGATAAGAGCACCTCTTTGTTATCGCTGCTGCCTGGGGCAGCTGCTGCATTATCAGGCTGAGCTGGAGCCTGAGCATTTTCTGCAGCGACGGATTTATCTTGAATATCAGTCATGATGGTCTCTTGTTCTGTCAGGCCTGAGAGGCGGTTGAGTAGTTGATGCAGCGTACCTTGCGATCACCCATGGTAACGAGATCAGGCAGACGGGCGCGGCATTCCTCACGGGCGTGCTCGCAGCGGTCAGCAAAGGCGCATCCGGCTGGAACTTCCTCTGGAGGTGGAACCATGCCTGGAATCATGAACAGGCGCTCGTTCTGACCGTCAAGGCGTGGAATGGACTTGAGCAGGCCATTGCTGTAAGGGTGCTTAGGATCGGTAAGAATATCGGTTGTGGTGCCCTGTTCAACAATACGGCCGCAGTACATGACAGCAACGCGGTCAGCAGCCTCGGCTACCACACCAAGGTCGTGGGTAATGAGCAACACGGAAATATTGAACTGCTCACGCATGCGGTAAATCAGGTCCAGAATCTGAGCCTGAATGGTTACGTCCAGAGCTGTGGTTGGCTCATCGGCAATGAGCAGCTTTGGCTGACAGGCCATGGCCATGGCAATCATGATGCGCTGACGCATACCGCCTGACATCTGGTGAGGATAGTCCTTGATGCGCCTTGCAGGGTTAGGGATACCCACTGTGTCCATGATGTGCAGCAGCTTCTCATGGGCTTCCTTGCGGGAGAGCCTGGTGTGCAGACGAATGTTCTCAAGAATCTGATCACCTACGGTGAAGATAGGATTGAGAGAGGTCATAGGCTCCTGGAAGATCATGGAGATGCGGTTACCACGGATCTGCTGCATTTTGCGCTCGCTCAGATCCAGCAGATTGACGCCGTCAAACATGATCTTTGAGCCTTCAACTACACGGCCGTTGGAGTTGAGCAGACCCATGATGGACAGGGAGGTTACGGACTTGCCTGAACCGGACTCACCTACCAGGGCCAGAATCTCACCCTTGCCAATGCTGAAGCTGACATCGCGAATAGCGCGAACCTTGCCACGACGGGTGGTGAACTCAGTTGTCAGGTTTTCTACTTCCAATAACATCTTTATTCTCCTCCTAGCGGCGTCTTGAACGTGGGTCCAGGGCATCACGCAGACCGTCGCCAAAGAGGTTGAAGGCAAGCACGGTAATGGTGATGGCAAGGCCTGGGAAGATCAGGGTATGCGGTGCAGAGAAAATGAAGCTGCGGGAACGGGCCAGCATGTCACCCCACTCGGCATATGGAGGCTGAACGCCCAGACCGAGGAAGCCCAGAGCTGCAGTATCGAGCACGGCTACGGAAATACCCAGAGTGGCACGTACCACAATAGGGGAAGTGATGTTTGGCAGGATGTGACGCAGGATGATGCGCATGTTGGAATCACCGGTCACAATGGCAGCCTGAATATAGTCATTGGCCTTTACTGACATCACGCAGGAGCGGGCGATACGGGCATACTCAGGAATGGATACCAGACCGATAGCCAGAACAGCCTTGTCAAGACCACGACCCATGGCTGCCATGAAGGCAATGGCCAGCAGGATGGATGGCACGGACAGAATAACGTCCATCAGTCGCATCAGGTAGTTATCAAGACGGCCACCGTAGAAACCGCCCATGGCACCTAAGATTGTACCTACTACCAGGGAAATGGACACTGCGGCCAGACCGACGCTTAAGGAGATCTTGGTGCCGTCAAGCACACGGGAGAAGATGTCGCGGCCCAGCTGATCAGTACCAAACCAGTGCTCGGCACATGGAGCGATAAAGGCCTTGTCCATGTCAGCAAGGTTAGGATCGTAAGGCAGGATATTGATGCCCATGGCCTGGGTAATGGTCAGAGTTACGGCAATGGCAACCAGCAGGGCAATGATAATCATGCCCAGCAGCGCGGCCTTGTTGGAGGCCAGCGAGGCCCACATATCGCCAAGGTGTGAAGAACGTGGTTTCTTTAAAACTGCATCAGTCATTATGCCTGGCCCTCTGCACCGTACTTAACACGTGGATCGAGTGCTGCGTAAAGCAGATCAACAATCAGGTTCATGAAAACGAAAATAAAGGCCACGATTAATACAACAGCCTGAATAACAGGGAAGTCAGAACGCATGATGCTCTCTACAGAGTAGGCACCAATGCCTGGCCAGGAGAATACGGTCTCGGTCAGCACGGCACCGGAGAGCAGGCTGCCAAACTGCAGACCGATAACGGTAATGATAGGCAGCAGGGCATTGCGGAAAGCGTGACGGCCGATGACGCTGACCGGGCTTAAGCCCTTGGCGCGGGCGGTGCGGATGTAGTCCTGGTGGAGCACATCGAGCATGCTGGAGCGGGTCATACGGGTGATGATGGCCATGGAATAGCATGCCAGGGTGATGGCAGGCAGAGCAGCGTGCTGCAGAGCGTTAAAGAAGGCTTCCCAGTCACCAATGATGAAGGTGTCGTACAGGTAGAAGCCGGTGCCGTCATATGGTCTTAACAGGGTGTCGATACGACCGCCTGATGGTACCCAGTGCAGAATTCCTGAAAACAGAATGATAAGCAGCATACCAAGCCAGAAAACAGGCATGGATACGCCCACCAGAGCTGTGGTCATGGTGAAGTTATCGATAAAGGAGTTCTTCTTTACAGCTGAGATTACACCGAAAATCACGCCTACTATGGAGGCAATGATGATGGCCAGAACGGCCAGTTCAATGGTGGCAGGCAGACGGGCCATAATCTCAGTGGTTACCGGGGTATTGGTAAAGAAGGAAGTACCAAAGTCGCCATGGAACATGGCAACCATGTAATTCCAGTACTGAGTCAGAACAGGCTCATTAAAGCCCATGCTTTCACGCCAGGCATTGATAGCCTCAGTAGTGGCGTGCTGGCCAAGAACGATGAGAGCCGGATCCGGAGAGAACACTCTCATAATCAGGAAGACTAGGATAGAGACGCAGAATAATACTGGAATCAGCATTAACAAGCGCTTTAAGAGATATAACAGCACAAGCTTGTCCTCATATGCACATGAACAGTCAATGTCATACCTGCCGGTCCAGGGCAGGCAAGCCCGACTTCAGCCAGCAAAACAAAAACGCCGGCCCGGCTCCACCGGCAAGCAGCCAGAGCCGCTGCCTGGAGAAAGCCAGAGGTCCAGTCCCTGAGCAAAGCAGTTGCGCACTGCAGCCAGCCACCAGACAAAAAAGTAAGGGGCCAACAGCTGCCTTGCCGTGCTATGCCTTGCAAGCCAGCGCTTTGCAAGCCTGCGCATTGCAGCGCCATGCAAGCTAACGCCATGGAGCGCCATGCAAGCTAACGCCATGGAGCGCAACGCAATGCTGCGCCATGCCATTATGGGCAGACCATATCGGGGAACACATTGAGCCATGTGTAGAGCTGTGGAAAATGATAATCAAGAAAAATACAGAGCTGTGCAGGTGCTTCAGTATCACAGAGCACTGATAGCGGCCGTGGCCGTCATATCAAGCATAGGACATGGAGGAGGGGTAGGAAGTATCAGGCCCGGACCTGAGCTCATTGCTCTTACCGGGCAGGCTGCAGCACACCTTACAGCAAGGCCGTTACCGGCTGGTGCACAGGTGCGGGCACGCCTCAGGCAAAAGACCTTTTAAGAGGCCTTCTGGCATGTGAACAGATCCTTATCAGGCTGACGGGACATGATGTCCACTGTCTGCAGGCCTTATCCTCAACCGCCCCGCACGGGGCAGCTGCAATGCCGTGACATTGCATGTGAGGCTTATCCTGCAAAAGGCAACTTCAGGGGAGCCTTTTACAGTTACAGGGCGCAGCATTTTCTCTTATGGCCTGCTCCTGCCTGAGTGCAGGGTGCAAAGCCTGGATACATCTTTATGTCTGAAAGGAAAATCTGCGGCCGGTACGGGGAGAATCAGGTGGTTGTGGCACCTGATATATCCTGAAAACTTACAGCTATAACACTCTGGCTATAGACTGATGCCTGACCCAACTGACTGACGCACTCTTCGTACGGGTATGGCAGCCAGACTCAAGACAGCTGTAACCTCAAACCCGTATTCCCACATTGTTCCAGACGCAGGCTGTACTCAGTAAGCCTCAGCAGTACTGAAGATACTGCAGCCCCTGGTGGCCTGCTTATGCTCGCGCAAAAAGCCGGAAATAAAAGCGAAGACTGACGCTGCCACACAGCTGATAAGTACAGGGAGCAGTAAGCAGGCAGTGCAGCGGGCACGAGCCCGGAGCCGGGCTGTAATAATCCACCATCATCTTTCCTGCTGCCAACCTGTTATCCCCACAGCCTATGGCCTGGGGAATAACAATCAGATGCAGAATCGGGTGTCTGCCCCTCATGGCAGAAAAGAACACCCGGCGTCAGGCATATGCAGACAGCATGGGGAGGCCCCACCTGGACGGTCCACATAAATGCGTCATTTTGTATCTTTCTTATGCAACGAAAAAAGCTGTTCGCACTTTTTTTAAAATAAAAGCGCGATTGATATCACGAACAGCTCATTTTTCTCTTGATAGCAAAAACAAATCATTATAGCAAAAACGGTTATGATTGCTGACAACGTTTGTCATATGGCCAAACCACCCGTCCAGCAATAAAATATCCCTCAGCCGTCGCATTCCTGTCGCATTTATTTGAGGAACACCAAATCCCCGCCCTCGCAATTGCGTGCGCGCTCCAGCAGCTCATTCCATCGGCAAAGGCCACAGTAACAGGCCCCGACGCCTCTCTCCCCACAATGAGCCAGCCACTCAGGGTCTGCACTTTGCTGGTGCAAAAAAAATCCCGCCATCAACACTGCAAACGTATTCACCCCAAACCTGCAAAATCATGCGTATTTTAAATCGGCGGCACTCCCCCGTTCCTCAGCCAGCCAAAACAGCCTTTACTCAAAGCTCATCTATCTTTAACAGGGCAAAAATCAGTACCTCCTCACCCGGACGCCGTGCAGGGCATCGGGGCGGGCGCTGTCCGCCCGGGCCAGAGCTCCAGACCTGCCGAACAGCCACCCACAGCCAGGTACCCAAAGACCAGGAAGTCACTCCATGGCAATGTTTGGGGAATGTGAAAAATAAGGGAAATATTTTGCCAAAGTAATTGAGCTCATTTTTGAATAGTGTATAATCTTCGGGCCCCTCTAATCGAGTTATCTGGATTCCCACCCACATGATTCGATGCAGGTATGATATAAATGCCTGTTTTTTTGAGTTCAGCACAGTTTCGCTGAATGTTTTAAAGGATTCCATCCTTCAAAATATAAAGGGTTTTTTAATGAAAACTTTCGTAGCCAAGCCATCTACCATCAAGCGTGATTGGTTTGTAGTAGACGCAACCGACCTGACCTTAGGCCGCGTTGCCACTGAAATTGCAACCCGTCTCCGTGGTAAGCACAAGCCAGAGTACACCCCATTCATGGACACCGGTGACTACATCATCGTCATCAATGCTTCCAAGATCAAGGTTACCGGCAACAAGGCCCAGGACAAGATTTACTATCACCACACTGGTTATCCAGGCGGCATCAAGGCTGAGTCCTTTGAGAAGTTAATCGCCCGTAAGCCAGAGCAGGTTTTAGAGACTGCTGTTCGCGGCATGCTGCCAAAGGGTCCTCTGGGTCGCGCTATGTTCCGCAAGCTCAAGGTATATGCTGGTGAGACTCACAATCATGGTGCTCAACAGCCTCAGGAACTTAAGTTATAAGGAGCAATAGCAAATGGCTGCAATTCAGTACTACGGCACCGGTCGCCGTAAGAACTCCACTGCCCGCGTATTCATCAAGCAGGGCGATGGCAAGATGACTATCAATGGTCGCACCCTCGAGCAGTACTTCGGTCGTCCAACCGCCCGCATGGTTGTTGCTCAGCCTTTAGAGCTCCTCGACCTCAATGGCAAGTTTGATATCTACGTAACCGTATCCGGTGGTGGTATCTCCGGCCAGGCAGGCGCTATCCGTCACGGTTTAACCCGTGCTTTAATGCAGTACGACGAGAGCTTCCGTCCAGCTTTACGTAAGGCAGGCTACGTCACCCGTGACGCCCGTTCTGTTGAGCGTAAGAAGGTTGGCTTACACAAGGCCCGTAAGCGTCCACAGTACTCAAAGCGTTAATCAGAGTACAGATATCCTGCCCAAGGGCAGGGTATTGGGGGATATGGCAGGTCCATATCCCTCCTTACGCAAAAAACCCCGCTTTGTTCCCACGAAGCGGGGTTTTTTATTCTCCAGCCCCAAAAAATCTGAATCCCGCCTAAAATCCCTTCCAAGATCGCCGATCCCCTCCAACAGCAGTGCAGCAGGGCTCTCTCAACCGCCTCTACCATCTGGCTAATCTGAAATCATTGCTCTGAGCTCGTCACCGGTACGATAGCATCTGCTACCTTATCCGGAGGCCAGCCCCAATGAAGCAGTAAATGACATCATAGGAACGCGCTGCTATGCGCCAGCTCTCTAATCTCAATTGCGCATGGCTGCCCCGGTGCGTCACGCGCACCGATCTCGGATATATTTCCCTCAATATGCTGAAATGCGATATAGATCAGATCCGTCAATATTAGTGGCACCTGCGTTGCATGGAATGATTTAAATGCTGCAGTATGTCAAATTATGCTTTGACGTAACTGCACCTGTGCTTATGAGAGAAGAAATACAGACAGAGAGGAAGAGAATATGGCACTTTACGTTAATACGAACGTCAGTTCCATCAATGCTCAGAGGAAGCTGAGTAATGCCACTTTAAACCTGAATGTCTCCTACCAGAGACTGTCCTCAGGTCTGCGTATTAACTCTGCCAAAGACGATGCAGCAGGCCTGCAGATCGCCGACCGACTGACCTCTCAGATCAATGGCCTCAATCAGGGTAACCGTAACACCAACGACGGTATCGCCCTTGCCCAGACTATCGAAGGCGCCCTGGATGAAACCACCAACATGCTCCAGCGCATCCGCGTGCTTGCTGTACAGGCAGCCAACGGCACAAACTCCGAGGCTGACCGTAAAGCTCTTCAGGAAGAAGTAACACAGCTCTCGGCTGAAATCACCCGTATTGCTGAGCAGACCACATTCGCTGGCCAGCTGGTTTTAAACGGCCCTAAAGACAAGAACAAAAATCCTAACAGCTTAATCCCAAGTGTAGCTAATAATAAAGGCGGTGCGCTTGTCTTCCAGGTAGGTGCCAACGCAGGAAACACCCTTAATCTGCAATGGACTTCTGCATTCACCATGCTCGGCTTAGCCTCTCAGGCTAAATTTGCAACACCTAATGCAAATGCAACTGAAGGCATTATTAAATCTGTTGCTGGTAATGTCACAACAATACGATGGACTGTATCAACAGCAGCATTTGCTACCAATACCCTTGCCAACATCGACAAGGCTATTCAGGCAGTTGATTCCAAGCGTGCTGCGCTTGGTGCTCTCCAAAATCGTATGGAAAGTACTATCCGTAACCAGGCTAATATCTCTGAAAATCAGTCCGATGCCCGCAGTCGCATAAGAGACACAGACTTCGCCTCTGAGACTGCAGCTCTGACTCAGAACAACATCATCCAGCAGGCCTCCCAGTCCGTGCTGGCCCAGGCTAACCAGCGTCCTACCATTGCGCTGAGCTTACTGGGAAGATAGCCGTAAAAATATCTTCTCTCTTTATCTTAAAGCGGGCCTCAGTGCCCGCTTTTTGGCTTCTACGGGGCTATATGAGTACAGTTATATATTGAAATAGCGATATATATCAGGTTTATCAGAATATATGGCCTGTCCGTTGCAAGAGGGTACTTGAATAGTGCGGTGTGTCAATCTTATGTATGAGGCATACACTCAGCGCAGCAAATAAAGAGAGAAAATTGAGATAGAAAGGACGAGATTATGGCTCTTTACGTTAATACGAACGTCAGCTCCATCAATGCTCAGAGGAAGCTGAGTAATGCGACTTTAAACCTGAATACCTCCTACCAGAGACTGTCCTCAGGTCTGCGTATTAACTCTGCCAAGGACGACGCAGCAGGCCTTCAAATCTCCGACCGACTGACCTCTCAGATCAATGGCCTCAATCAGGGTAACCGTAACACCAACGACGGTATCGCCCTGGCCCAGACCATTGAAGGCGCGCTGGACGAAACCACCAACATGTTGCAGCGTATTCGTGTGCTGGCAGTCCAGTCCGCTAACGGCACCAACTCCCAGGCCGACCGCAAGGCTCTGCAGGAAGAAGTAACCCAGCTCTCTGCCGAAATCACCCGTATTGCTCAGCAGACCACCTTTGCTGGTCAGCTGGTACTTAATGGCCCTAGGGACAAGACAAATAATCCAAACAGCCTTATCCCAAGTGTTGCTAATAACAAGGGCGGTGAGCTGGCTTTCCAGGTAGGCGCCAATGCCGGAAATACTCTCAATCTTATCTGGAGAGACGCTTTTACCCTTAGTGGTATTGCTGATATGGCAAACATTAAGGCAGCCAATATTGATGGCACAGGTAAAAAGGGAATTGTCAAATCAGGCGCTAATGTAATTCGATTTGGTGTATGTACTGCAGAGGTTGCTACTAACACACTTGCTAATATTGATGCGCTGATCCAGGCTGTTGATTCCAAGCGTGCTGGACTTGGTGCTCTCCAAAATCGTATGGAAAGCACTATTCGTAATCAGGCAAATATCTCTGAAAATCAGTCCGATGCCCGCAGCCGCATAAGAGACACAGACTTCGCCTCTGAAACTGCAGCTCTGACTCAGAACAACATCATTCAGCAGGCTTCCCAGTCTGTGCTGGCCCAGGCTAACCAGCGTCCTACCATTGCGCTGAGCCTGCTGGGCAGATAACCATTTAGATATATCTTTTCTTATTATCCAAAAGCGGGCCTTGTGCCCGCTTTTTTGTTGCGCAAGCCTGGTTTACACAAGGCTTTAAGAGCTGCAATTGCCAGATGGCACACTGAATTGCAACAAATGCGCTGCTGACGGGGGCTTTATGATATCAATGGCACCGGCGTTGCATGGGGTTATTTCAATAACGCAGTATGTCAAACCAGTGTTGTGGCATAGCTGCCCTATGGAAAAGAGAGAAAGAATCCAGAGAGTAAGGAGGAGATTATGGCCCTTTACGTTAACACGAACGTCAGCTCCATCAATGCCCAAAGAAAGCTTAGTAATGCGACTTTAAACCTGAATACCTCCTACCAGAGACTGTCCTCAGGTCTGCGTATTAACTCTGCTAAGGACGACGCAGCAGGCCTGCAAATCTCCGACCGACTGACCTCTCAGATTAACGGCCTCAATCAGGGTAACCGTAACACTAACGACGGTATCGCCCTGGCCCAGACCATTGAAGGTGCTCTGGATGAGACCACCAATATGCTGCAGCGTATCCGCGTGCTGGCAGTCCAGTCCGCCAACGGCACCAACTCTGCGGCAGACCGTAAGGCTCTGCAGGAAGAGGTAACCCAGCTCTCTGCTGAAATCACCCGTATTGCTCAGCAGACCACCTTTGCTGGCCAGCTGGTGTTAAATGGCCCTAAGAACAACACTAATAATAAAAACAGCCTTATTCCAAGTGTCGCTAACAACAAGGGTGGTGAGCTGGTTTTCCAGGTAGGCGCCAATGCTGGAAATACTCTTAACCTCGTATGGAAAGATGCCTTTACCCTTAGTGGCATTGCCGATATGGCCAGCATTAAGGCTGCTGATATTGATGGCACAGGTAAAAAGGGAATTGTCAAATCAGGCGCTAATGTAATTCGATTTGGCGTATGTACAGCAGAGGTTGCTACTAACACCCTTGCTAATATTGATGCGCTGATCCAGGCTGTTGATTCCAAGCGTGCCGGACTTGGTGCTCTCCAAAATCGTATGGAAAGCACTATCCGTAACCAGGCTAATATCTCTGAAAATCAGTCCGATGCCCGCAGCCGCATAAGAGACACAGACTTCGCCTCTGAGACCGCAGCTCTGACTCAGAACAACATCATTCAGCAGGCTTCCCAGTCTGTGCTGGCCCAGGCTAACCAGCGTCCTACCATTGCGCTGAGCCTGCTGGGCAGATAACCAGTTAGATATATCTTTTCTTATTATCCAAAAGCGGGCCTTGTGCCCGCTTTTTAGCTCATGAGAATAAGGATTTAGTGGCGGTCAAATGGACTGCCCCTTTAAGCACAAAGCCCGCAGCTGTATTTCTACAGTGCGGGCTTTGCTGTCTGTGGGTCCTGCAGGGCGGGCGCGCCCTGCAGGACCTGGCCGGGCCGACTGGCCCTGGCAAGGGCCATGGCCTGGGCCTGGCTGTGGCCTGTCAGGTTTACTGTACCGGGCGGCTGGTGCTCAGCTGGACCCACATTGGGGCCATTTCAATCATGTTCTTGTCACCAAGCTGCAGGTCGCCGCTGATGCCGTGGAGGACGTCATTCTTGTCGCGGGAGAGTTTGTTGAGGTTAAAGGACAGATTGATGGAGTCGTAGGCGGCAGCAAAGATACGCTGTACCTGGCTGTCTGCCTCCGGCAGGGTAGCCATCAGGTCACTCTTGAGGGCGCTGTCGGTAAGCAGCCAAGGCATGTCACCAAGCCAGGCACCGGCAAGAGCTACCTCACTGGCGCTGTGGTTCAGGCCCATGTAGCTGCGGTCAGTCAGATACAGAGGGGTATTGTCTGGCAGTGATGGACGTACCTTGATAACTTCGCTGGCTGTAGCATTGATGTAGATAGAGTCAGCATTGTTGAGCGGGCAGGTAGTCAGTGCTGCCCTGACATTGTTAATGTCCTGGAAGCGGCAGGCTACGGCTGCGCTGGAGCTGGCCTTCTGCCATACCTCGTTGAAGCCGCCAATGGCGCGCTGGCCACGGGTGGTTTCAGGGGCAATGACTACAGGGCGGGTGTGGCCGTCGTGATAAATCTTGGAGGCGGCCAGGGCACCCTCATAATCAGGGCCAAGGTTAAAGAAGTAGAACTGGGCACGCTCGGAGGCTGGCTGGTTGAATACCACTGTAGGCAGCTTGATATTGCTTTCAATCAGGGCATCTACCTCAGGCTTGAGGATAGGTCCGATGATGAAGTTGGTGCCGTTCTGACCAAGGGCTGAGGCAATCTCGGCAATGGTCATGCGGTTGGTATCGTAGAAGGTAACCTTGAGCTTGCTGTTACGATCCTGCAGGGCGGCGACAATACCAAGACGGGCAGGCTCACCTACGCTTGCTGCAAAGCGGCCGGTAAGTGGCAGCAGTACAGCCAGACGGTCACCTTCCTTTAAGGAAACAACGGTTTCCTCGTCGGTCTCAACAGCCTCAACACTGCGGCCTTCGGCAATCTTCTTTACGGCAAAGGCCAGAGGATGATCGTCGTAGTTGCCAAGCCAGGTCCTGGCCAGCTGCTGCTTGAGACGGGTGCTCTTGGAGGAGTCGAGCAGGGCGTAGTCGATAAAGCCCTTGATGTTCTGATCAGTGTTCTTGTTGAGCTGAACAGTCAGTTCTGAGGCTGGCAGCTGCTGGAGATTGCTGACAATCTGCATGGCAACAGTCTTGCGGGCATCAGGGGTAACGAGACTGAGCAGGGCGTTCTTGTGCTCTACAGCCTTGAGCATGTGGGTTACACGGCGGCTTTCGTTGTAGAGGTTGAGCTCAACATTGGAAATGAGCTGATAGTAGAAAGAGGCAACAGGCTTGGACAGGGCTGTGGCGTTAATCTTGTTGAGGGCAAAGAGGGCATCGGTGTTCTTGGCCTGATGCATGTAGAGCAGGCCCTCGATAATGGTGGACTCATCACGCTGCATTGGGGTGATAGCCTCAGCCTGCATGTTGGCAATCAGACCGGCAGCAGTCTGGTAGTCGCGGGCAACAATGGCGCTGCGGGCCAGCAAGATCATGGCTGGGAAACGGGAGTCCTTGTCAGCCTCGGCCAGCATCTTCTGATACTCTGCCTGAGACATGGTCAGCTGACTGAAAGCCATGGCAGTAGTAATAGCCTGGCTGCCTGAATCGCTGGTAACCGAACAGGCGGAAATAGTCAGGGATAAAGCCAGAGCAAGGGCACTGACCTTGAGTTTGCGGGTAAGAGAATGACGTGACACGTTGCTGGTCCTACTTTCCTGCTAATGCGAAAACTGTAAATCTGCAGAGCGGCTGTGAGTCCGCATTGTCCTCCTCAGCAAAGGATGCGTCCTGGCAGATATAAGCATGCAAAAGACACAGCGCACCGGGAGGGGCGGAAAATCAGGCAGTTGTCCGGCTCATGAGGGACGGGCCAAGGGCGAAACACAGCAGTGTTCCGGCCTGCAAATAAAAGGGCGGCATCCGGCTTGAAAAAGAGCAAAAAGCCCGTAAACAGGCACCGCAGGCCCGAAAAATATGATAGCACAAAGCGCCTTTATACCATACGTTGCCCCAAAGAGACCACAGGGTCTAATGGGCAGGCATAATCAGGCCGTCGTGTGCTGCACGGACCTGGTGGGCCAGAATACTTTAGCTGGTTCCGGTCCCGTGCATATGGCCGTTCACTGGCATTGCTCTTTGCTGTCAGCACCTGTCATGTACCTGGTCATATCCTGCATGGCAGTCCTGCAGTCAGGTATGATTGCCAGGTATTATCACTTTGTGCAGGGCCGTAAGTATGGGGGCCGTCAGTGTCTGCGGGCAGCTGCAAGCAAAGGTGCTAAAATAGGCGGGCCTGACAGGACGTGCGCCAGCGCAGTCTGCGGCACAGGTGGCAGATAACCATGAGCCTGCAGGTGCGGGCGCCGGTG
This sequence comes from Anaerobiospirillum sp. NML120511, assembly GCF_023050955.1. NCBI lineage: Bacteria > Pseudomonadati > Pseudomonadota > Gammaproteobacteria > Aeromonadales > Succinivibrionaceae > Anaerobiospirillum > Anaerobiospirillum sp. NML120511. The sequence goes on along the minus strand of NZ_JALKIK010000046.1, from coordinate 20,311 downwards.
ACTGTATCTGTCTGTTTTTTGAGGCTTGAGAGGTCTTAGGCATGATTGAAAGTGCTCTTTACATTGTTCCTACCCCTATAGGAAATCTTGAGGATATCACCCTGCGTGCCATTGAGGTGTTAAAGAGCGCTACGCTGATAGCTGCCGAGGACACCAGGCATTCTCGTATCCTGCTCGACCGCCTTGGTATTGGCCAGGTACGTCTTATCAGCTGTAATGATCACAATGAGGATGAAAGAGCCGAAATTATCGCCTCAGAGGTGGAAAAGGGCGGAACTGTAGCTCTGATTTCCGATGCCGGCACTCCCATGATTTCCGACCCGGGCTACAAGCTGGTATCAGCTCTGTCCGATCGTGGAGTAAAGGTTGTGCCGCTGCCAGGACCATGCGCCGCCATCACTGCCCTGTGTGCCTCAGCCCTGCCTACCGACCGTTTCCTCTTTATGGGCTTCCTGCCGGTAAAGGAAAAGGAGCTTGGTGACCGCCTCGAGCAGATCAGGCTGTGTGACACCACAGTAGTGTTCTACGAAAGTCCACGTCGCATCATGAACACCCTCACCCGTCTTGCTCATATGGAACCGGGCCGCAGACTGGCTCTGTGCCGTGAAATGACTAAGACCTTTGAGACCATTTACCGCAGCACCGCTCAGGAGCTCGTTGAGTACCTCACAGAGCACAGCGATGAAGTGCGCGGTGAGTTCGTGCTGATAGTAGGTCCTCATGAAAGCTCTGAGGCCGATGAGGAGCTGTCAGATAAGGCCAAAGATGCACTGCGCCGCATGATTCCAGCCATGAAGGTCAAAGAGGCCTGCCAGCTGGTAGCCGAGCTTACAGGTGAGAGCAAGAACCGCCTGTACGACTTTGCTCTGACCTTGAAAGAGCAGCGCTAAGCACTGTCAGCCTTTCAGCCGCTCTGCCTGGTTACTGTGCGGGCGCTGCCAGCCTGAGCTGCAGCTGCTGGCGGCACTGCCCTGGCTGGTGCCACCGGCCTCTGACACTGGCCGTTGGGGCATACTGGCCGAGCGCTCAGCCCGAGGGCACAGCCGCTGCCTGTGGCCCTGGCTGATGACGGCATTTGGGTGCCCGGGAGGCGGGCATATGGGAACAGCAAAGAAGATTTAAAGGTGCTGCCGCAAGCTGGCGGCAGATGACAGGACTGTCAGTCCTTGCCTGGGATAGGGTAATGCTTGATCTTGAACTGATTGACAATCGTTTTCTGGCTGTGAAATGGAAGCACCATCCGGCTGATGCCTTCGTGTATCGCGGCCTGACCTTTCAGGTGGTGACCAATGCCAATATTGTCAGATCCAGGGTTACCATCAATTCATCAGGCATTATGCAGCTGCGCATCAATCCCGATACCATGTGGGGCATAATACGCTACACAGTGGATAGCTGCTATGACTGGTGCATAGAGAATCACAAAAAGATTATTTCGGCATTTGATACCGTCACCTGGCGTGCGCAGAAAAGACGTACTATGCGTACCAATGACGTAGTCTTTATCTGGGGCATGCCTTATCTGCTGGAGCTGCGCAAAAGCGAGGTCGAAAGCGAGATCAGAATTATCCGTCCCCGCCAGGTAATTGCCGGCCTGGTGCCAAAAGGACGCTCACGCTTTGGCAGCAAGGTATCTGCCCTCATTCGCAATGGCTATATCAGCAAAGAATGCCTCAATGGCATGCCTGTGCTCAACCAGGGCCGCATTATCATGCCCCGTCACTGCCTGTGGGATGACATTTCCTGCTTTGACCGCAAGGAGCCATTGCCTCCAGGTCAGCTGCGCTCATCGGTCAAAACCAATGGCCGTCCAGTGCGCCTGAGCAAAAGCGATTCAGATTTCCTCAAAACACCCATGAGTGGTGAGAACAGGGACAGCAGCACGGAGCGCTCCAAAGTCAATGAGTACCTGGAGCTGCCTGATCTGTGCCTGAGCGGCCCGGAGCTGGCCGTAGAGCAAAGACGTAATGCCCCGGGCCGTCCCGAGGACCTCAACAATTACTATCTTGAGCAGTTTGCTCTGCTGATGCAGCAGACTCATGAAAATCTGCTGCGCCGTGAGTACTTTGGCTCACGCATGCTCTCAGAGCCACGTCGTACTCTGATTGAGGGCATGATCAGTGAGTTTACTGACAGGATCTCAATAGCCACCATCAACAAGGACAATCTCTCGCGCACTATCTACCACGCCGAGAGCCGCGTCACTCCTCTGTACAGGCAGCTCCTTGAGGGCAGCATCGATAACAGAGGTCAGAGCTACAGCAGCGATCCTTTCATGAACTTTGACCTCAGTGAGGTGGCAGATCACGACAAGAAGTTCACTTTCAGCATCTACGACAATTTCATCTCCTCAGAGGGAGTGAATATGGAAAGTCCGGTAGCCAGAATGACAGTAGATGGTTCTCTTGAGCACCACCGTCTTCTCGAGCAGGCCTCCAATGACAGAGCTGAAGGTCGTACTTCTCCATATCTGGCTCTTATTCCTGAAAGACCGTCCTTTATCAGCATGAGCCGTGAGCAGCTGATGGCCGAGCTCAACTCTCAGCTTGAGTTCTACCGCAGCGGAGACTTTGCGGCAGCTGACGGCTCCTCACATCTCAATCTTACTGAGCAGGAACTTACTTTCTTTACCACTGACGGTCAGGAAATAGATCCAAGCCTTGCTCTGATGGGCTATCTGCCTGACATGCCGTTTACTGCCAACTGCATGTACGACATGAGTGACCGTATGGCTGTCAGCCACGCCACCCACAATTATCAGAGCACTCTGGCCGGCAATATCCTGGCCCGCAAGGTCAGCCGCAGCCCTGTTGAGTACTTTCATCGCACCCTGGTAAAGCCAGGCGTGCTGCGCATCAGCATCAAGGGTGAAATCACCCCTGATCGTGTCCAGTCCATGATCGAACAGTACATGGACCAGGAGGTATTCAAGGTGGGCGGACGCATCCTGGAGCAGCTTAAGCCTCAGTTTATTGCCACCTACATGGCAGCCTCAAGCTACTATGATCTGCTGCCTATAAACTGGATGAAAAAGCTCTATGTAAAGGCCATGTCAGCCCTTGGTCTGTGCACCAGCTCCGGCAGTCTCTCCGAGATTACCCTGAACCGCAAACTGTGCCATTACCCGGTCAACGTAATGATCTCAGTAGGCATCCATGAGCTGTGTCACCTTGCTGCCAGCAACCATGGCCCGGCTTTCAAGTACATGCTCAGTCTCTTCTGCCCGTCAGCTGACAACGTCAGTGATTCCCTCATCAGTATGGGTATTGTGGAGCTGTCGCGCAAAAAGCCATCAGCAGCCGCCAAAAAGAAAAAGGCCACAAAGTCAGGCTCCACCAAAGCAGCCTCAAAGCGCAAGGACGTCAAAGCTCCCAAATCCAGCTCCCGCAGCGCCACCAGGGGCACCGCCGCCACAAGAGGCAACGCTGCCGCTGGCAGAGGCACCGCCAGCAAAGACGCAAGCTAAAACCCTAACTGAAGCATAATGCGCCACCCGTGGCTGCACCAGTGCCCCAACACGGCCACAGCTGCAGCCCAATACCCCATGCGCCTGCCTGTCCAGGCATCACCGCCATTCAGGCCGTCGCCGCCTTTGAGCTGCACAGCAAGACGGCATATCCAGGCTGCATAGCCATGCCGATTGCCAGACGGCATAGCAAGGCCGGTCGCCAGGCTGCATCGCAATGCCAATCGCCAGACTGCATCGCATGGCCGATCGCCAGGATGCATCGCATGCCGATCGCCGGACTGCATCGCAAGGCTGCGACTGGCAGCGGTGCAGCTGCTTTACAAAGCGGTACTGACAGGTCGGTAAAAGCCCTTAAACAGGCGGTTTTGTGGCTGTGTTATGGCCGGTGGCTGTCGCACTTTCAATTAGCAAATCATCTGATATAATATGCCGCGAGTTGACCAGGCAATCGCTGCCGAAACGCGTGCGCTTTACGCATACGGTTTTGGGGGAGGAAAGTCCGGGCTCCATAGGACAAGGTGCCAGGTAACGCCTGGGGAGCGTGAGCTCACGACCAGTGCAACAGAGAGCAGACCGCCGATGGCCTCACAAGGGATCAGGTAAGGGTGAAAGGGTGCGGTAAGAGCGCACCGCGCTTCTAGTAATAGTAAGTGGCACGGTAAACTCCACCTGGAGCAAGATCAAATAGGCTCCCGCATAGTGTGGTCCGCACTTGGGGGCGGGTCGATTGCTTGAGCTTAAGCGCGAGCTTAAGCCTAGATGAATGATTGCCGCTTAGCAATAAGCACAGAACCCGGCTTACAGGTCAACTCACATACCCTCCATCAGCTTCCAGCTCCAGCCTTCCCGCTCAAGGCCTCCTGCCTGAGCATCCATCATCCCGCTTAAAGCTCCCCGGCCACTGAACTGCCTGTTCTTAGCTTTTTGTTACTTAGCTGCCTGTCACTGAGCTTTACAGCAATTGAGCATTGCCCTTTCTTTGCAAAGCCGTCCATCTCCCGTCAGCCTGTCTGACTTCCACAAAGTTCCCCCATCACATCCCTTTAAATCCCATCTGACCCACTCGACTTACGCTTGCTCCTTTCCAGCAAGTCTATAGCTTTTTTCAGGCCCGATTATCGGGACTGAGGTCCACTTTTTCTCCGTTTTCCTGTCACGGGGCGGCAGCAGAGGCCACTGAGGCAGCGGCAGCCAAAACGCATTATCTGCGCCTTTGCGCTATCCTGGCTTTTGCATCTCATGAGCTGGGGCCCAGGCCTCAGGCGGAAGCGTTGAGCTGTTCAAGCCAGCAGGCGGCTGTGTCCTGCAGTGGCCGCATTGCACATGCCCAGACACAAGAACAGGCCCCAGGCACAAGGACACGGACCATGCACTGGCCCTGGCTAAGGCCCTGGTTAAGGCCCTGTCCGGGGCACAGGCCATAGCCCGGTCGTCCTGACTGATCGTAATGGGCTGTCTGTGCTGCTCTGGCGATGAGCCAGCGGGCACTGATATGGTCCGGAGCCGCCCTGCAATGATACCAGGTGCGTGGCAATAACCCTCCCGGATACATGCTTGCTGATATTTATCAGATTTTATATTTGCCTGACCATAAGGATGTCCTGTTAATCTTGTGTTATAACTGCACAGAAACATACACTGTGTTAGTATCATCTCACATAGTTTGTCCTGGCCATGGATGCCCAAAAATGCGGCTACAATCCATGGCAGCTGCCAGATGTCAGCCAGCCATTAGTAAGGATTCAACTGCATGCTTCAGGCAGCATGGTAAGGACCTGCAGGGCACATGACTGCCCGGCTGCAGGACTTCATGTCTGCATGATCTCATGTCTGCATGGTCGGCATGTCTGTCAGATCGCACCGTCACCGGCCTCCTGGGTAATCTGTCAGTCTGCCAGCCTGGCAGAAATGACAAATGAGGCTTTTGGCCTGTGACAGCAAAACTGCAGAACCTGTCTGCAGATCTATTTGCAGCGACTGTCCGCAGAGCCACTGGCCAGTACCGGGGCAAATACAGCTGCTCGAGCAAATGCGACAGCTTAAGCCTGCCTGCCCGGACAGCTCCTTTCCTTCTGTCATTGTCATGGGATGGGGACTGGCACAGGACAGGTGGGTATCTGTTGCTGGAGGCCGTTATGACTGTGGTCATGAGGGGCTGACAGGTCAGTATGTCTGTGCGTCTGTCCTTTCCTTAAGTAAGGAAGCTGGAGACGCTGTTTTATTATCTTGAATTTCCTTTAGCCGGTTGCCGGCCGTAGCCTCGTTGCGTGGATGCAGGCGTGCATGAGCTGACTTAATGTCCGCTTGCTGCCATACAGAGCGCTGAGCGCAGGTCGCAGGGACAGGATCAGCCGGCATCAGGACCGTAATTAGCAACACCGGGCTACAAATGCGCCCAGGTGGCAGTACTCAGAGGTTTTTATGAACATCTCAGGCAATAAGCTTGCGCGTTTGGGGCTGACATTGGGAGGCCTGCTGGTATGCGGCTCCCTGTGTGCTCAGACTATGAAAGCAGGTGAGGAACTGATTGACGGTTCGGCCTCCGGTCCTGAGCTTACCCAGGCCAGTTCAGATGTATGGTCTGGCATCAATGGTGATAACTCTCCACGTGCCCGTGCCAGAGGCACAGATGAAGGCATAGACTGTTTTAACAATCCATGCTTTGGCGATCTCATCAAGATTTCCCATGCTGACAGCCTTTTTGACCGTTTTAACCAGGTTGAGGACAGGGTTTCCGTTTTCTTCAGCTCCAACAGAGTTATTGCTCAGCAGCTGCGCACCCAGATCAACAATATCTACAATCGCTATGGCATAGCCATGGGCATTGCCGTGCTCGACAGAAGCGGCCTTGCCCTGTTGCGCAACAATTACTTCTACCCTGTAGATGGCATGGTGGCCTTTTACGTGGCCTATGCCGCTGCAGACAAAATGCAGCGCGAGAACCTGCCTGGCGACTACCGCATTACGGTAAGGAACAGCCAGTTTGTTGACCGTGCTCATTCCCCTCTGTTTAAGGCCCTCAAGAAAAACAACTTCCTTGTAGACAAGCCCCTGAGTAACTCCTCTGAAGAAGATGTCGAATTAATCGACATCCACACCGGCGCCGGTGCCGGTGCCGACGAATGCACCGCTGTAGCCTTACAGGTCAGTGACGGCAACGGCGATGCTCCAGCCGCAGCCCAGGCCGCCGCTGCTCCAGCGGCTGCCCTGGATGGCGCAGCTCCAGCCTCCACCCAGGCTGCCGCTGACAGCAAGGGCAGGTTCATCAGGCACAATGATGACTGCAAGTGCCCGGACTGCACCATTGGCAATGAGCCGGCAAAGGCTGCAAGTGCTGCTGGTCCAGCCCAGGCTGCGCCTGCAGCAAAGGGCGCTCAGGGACCAGTGAGCACGCCGTCGCATAATGACATTGTTCACAGCACCATTACTGCAGCTATCAATACTCACAGCTCAGCCTACGACAGCATTCAGGCTCCTCAGTCCGTGGATATTCCGGTATCTGACCTTATCTACTATGCCCTCAATGAGGCTGACCACAATGCTGCAGCCATACTGCTCAGCAGCTTTGTCGGCGGTAAGGACGGCCTGATGGCCTTTGCCAGCAGTAAGGGCGTGCCTGAGCTGGTTATTCAGGATGACCTTGCCAGGGCCAATGGCCTTGCTCTTGATGGCAAGCTTGCTGCCCCGGCCTACAGTACCGCAAGACTGATGGCTTCCTTTATCAATGACCAGAAGCTCCAGAGTGAAATCAAGCAGCTCATCACTCAGTCCATGCGCTTTACTGTCGCCGGCCAGGATGGTTTTGCTACCGGCATTAAGCACGCTGTCAGTGCCCTGAGCGGCAATACTGAAGATGACTTTGCCTCACTGCGTATCTACGTGCTCAATACCCCAGGCCCAATGATGGAGCGTTTCAACCGCCGCTCCTTCAACACCCTTGCTTATGTGGAGTTCAAGGGCGAGCCTTATGTGTTCAGCATCAATCTGTACAATCTCAAGGGCTGCTATATCCACACCAGGGAAAAAGCCATCAATGTGACCCACGAAGTCGGCCAGACTGTCTTCAGCTACATGATGGCCTCAGCAAGGGGCAGCAAGGCCCCTGAGTTTGCCCCGCTGCGCGGCACCACAGGCAATCCAGGCCAGGACAGCTGCCCTGAGGTCTTCGCAAAGCTGCCAGCAGCTGCAGCGGCCAATGCCGCTGACAGCGACGCGGCTGCCGCAGCCGCTGCCACCAGCGACGCTGCTGCCGCAGCCGCCAGCGAAGGCAAGTAGCCGGTCCGGCTGCTGCCTGCAGTCGCCCATAACAAAAACGCCCGCCTCCTGAAGATCAGGGGACGGGCGTTTTGCTGTCCAGGGGCTCAATAGTGTGCTCTGGACCGGCATGGTGACGGTTTGCAGGGCAGGGCCATGCGCCATGGCACCGGCAGCAGGGCAGCGGGGCCAGGGATGTGGCGGCTATTCTACGTTAGGCTTGTCTTCTGCCAGGGTGACCGGGGATACGCGCAGCTGGCCCTGACGCTCAATGGTGAGATTGAGTACTGTGCCTGGGGTGGTACGGGAGATGATGTCGATAAGCTCACGTACGTTGGAAATAGTCTTGTTGTCGACCTTGCGGATAATGTCGCCCAGCTCGATATCGGCCAGGGCAGCAGGGCCCATAGGGTCGATATAGCGTACGCGTACTCCTTTGACTGAGTTGTCTGCTACGCGGTCGTCGTTTTCATCGCTGATTCCCAGATAACCACGGATCACGCGGCCATGGAGCATGATTTCATTCATGACGCGCACTACCAGCGAAGCCGGGATGGCAAAGCTGATGCCGTAGGTGCCGTAGCGGCTGCTGTTAAACGAGGCGGTATTGATGCCTACCAGATCGCCATTGGTATTGACCAGGGCTCCGCCTGAGTTGCCGCTGTTGATAGGGGCGTCAGTCTGAATGAGATCCTGCAGGCCCTCTCGTATGTTCATCAGCTCTCTGGTCAGAAGACCCGATCCGGTACGGGCGGTTGCCGAAATGATGCCGTGGGTTACGGTAAGACCAAGATTGTTAGGGTTGCCTATAGCCAGCACCACATCACCTACATGAGGGACATAGCCTGGGTTGATATGAGCTGTTTTGAGATTGCGGGCTCTGATTTTGAGCAGGGCAATATCGGTACGGCGGTCAAAGCCCACGATAAAGGCCTGACGGAGCTTGCCGTCAGATGTCTGAGCCCAGACGGCGCTGTTAGGCTCATTAAGAGAGGTGATAACGTGGTAGTTGGTGACAATATAGCCATCAGAGCTCATGATGACGCCTGATGCTGAAGCAGTGATATGGCTGCTTTCAATGGCCATACCCGTATAGTCACTGTTAAGGCGGGAGACGTAGATGTTGACTACGCTTGGACTGGAGCGTGCTACAGCATAGGAATAGCTCTGGATTTCCTTGCTCGACGAGTAGATACGCTTGCCAAAATTTTCACCCAGCTGCGGGTAGAACTGCAAAATGACAAAGGCCGCCACCAGACCAATGGCGACAGGGAGAGCTGCCATGGTAAACCACGGTTTTTTATAGAACTTGGTTCTGTCAGGCATATGTCTTCCTGGTAGCTTGGTGAAAGGTATGCGGATCTGAGCGGTCAGCTGCAGGCAGCTGCCACAGGATAAAACTGCAGTGAGCAGGCCGGACATCGTATTCGGGCCATGCATGTTTATTTTATCAGCAAAGCCAGGGAAAAACTTTAGTACACATCGCACCCTGCTGACGAAAATTTAACCTCCGTCACGGCCTTGCCACGCCCGACAGCATGGCCGCTGCCATGCCCGGCCACATGGCCATGGCCGGTCCCTGACCAGGCCTTCCATACCGGCCATGCAGGCACGGCACAGCCCGGCCATCCTGTCCTGCCAGGCACAGCCGTCCGGCACGGACAGGCAGACGCGCCTGAGTGGCCAAAAAGCAAAGGGGGCCAGAGGCCCCCTTAGAGAAATATTGTTGTTGATAGAGTGATCAGAATTTGAAAGTATCCTGATTAGCGACGGATGGTCAGGTACAGAACGCTGCTGCCACGCTGGATACGTAAGGCAGTGGCGCCTGACTTGCTCTTGCTCATCTTGTTCTTGAGGTCGCTGAGATCCTTGACGTTGTCGCGGTTTACAGTGGTGATAACGTCACCCTCACGCAGACCTACGGCAAAGGCACGGGATCTTGGAGCTACAGCTGATACCAGCACACCGCCGCCGTCGTTATTGGTCAGGGTGGCGCCCTCGAGCACATCAGAGAGCTGACCTGCGTCGCTGCCGCTTAAGGTGTCCGGTTCGGTCAGGGTAGCGTTGACAGTGAGGTTCTTGCCGTCACGGAAGATACCGATCTTTGCATCAGCACCGGAACCGAGGGTTGCGATAATGGCACGTAACTCGCCAAAGGACTTGATCTTCTTGCCATTTATAGAGGTGATGATGTCACCTGGCTTGATGCCGGCCTTTTCAGCGGCGCCGCCTGGGGTAACCTCATTGACGAAGGCACCGGCCTTGCCCTTGTAGCCGAAGTTTTCAGCAAGGTCAGGGGTGAGCTCAGAACCGGCTACACCAAGGGTGCCACGGCGTACTTCACCAAATTCCTTTAACTGCTTGACCACGGTCTTGACCATGTCTACAGGAATGGCAAAGCCGATACCGATGTTGCCGCCGTTAGGACCGAGAATGGCGGTGTTGATACCGACCAGCTCGCCGCGCAGGTTGACCAGAGCACCACCGGAGTTACCGGAGTTAATGGCAGCATCAGTCTGGATGAAGTTTTCAATATTCTCGATGTTAAGACCGGTACGGCCCAGGGCTGAGATAATGCCCGATGTTACAGTCTGACCAAGGCCAAAAGGATTGCCGATAGCAACTACGAAGTCACCTACGTCCATCTGCTCGCGGCTGTTAAATGGCAGAGCAGTCAGATTGTCAAACTCCTTGAGCTTGAGCAGGGCAAGGTCGGTGTGAGGGTCAGAGCCAATCTTGGTGGCCTCATACTCACGGCCGTCAGACAGGGCGATACGAATGGAGGATGCGTCCTCAACCACGTGGTGATTGGTTACGATATAGCCTTCTTTGGCATCAATGATTACGCCGGAACCAAGGGCGCGGAACTCACGCTGACGGTTAGGCTGATTGAGCTGAGGGAACATGAAGCGGAACTCTTCAGGAATGTTGAAGAGCATGTTGTTGGAGACTTCCTTGGTGCCCTTTACGGAAATGTTGACCACAGCAGGGATTACGTTCTTGAGCATAGGAGCAAGGGTAGGCTCACCCTCGCTGTTCTGCATTGCCTGAATCAGCGGACGGGCATCAGCGGCCATGGCGCCGGATACAAAAGAAGAGGAGAAAATGGTAAGACCTGCCAGAGCGATGGCGGCGGCAGAACGCTTTAAATTCTTCATATAAGTAATCACCTTTGGTCGCTGGTGGTTTGTCCACAAATACTGAGGTTTTGAAGACTCCCGGCATCTGTCAGCCCCCGGGCTGACATTATCCCGGACCGCAGCTGCCAGGACTTCACCCCTGGTGGCTGTCAGCCCGGCTGGTCCCAAAAGACCATCCCTGTTATCCTGCCTGGTATCCATCAGCAAGGCCATGGGGGTCTGACAGGCTTTGCTGAGCTGGCCGGGGCAGATAAATGCGTGGGCCGGGTATTGAAATAAGAGCTGTGGTTGGTAGCCTTTGAGAGCAAGTTCAGTCAGAAATTCAGTTTGCCCAATTGGTCCCTGGGAGTACCCTCTAAGGCTACTAATCAGAGCTCTTTATTTTTCCCTGTACCTGAAGCGACTTGTGGTGCCTCCACGGTAAATTAAAAATAACTGTCTATCTGAAATATAAGCATGTGGCGCTGTACTCAGAGGCTGCCCGGGCTTAACCTCAGCTGCAGTCTGTGATGTAGAGCACAAATTCATATTAGTGTTCCATGCTTAGAAAACACTTAGCAAAATTTCCAATCTTGCTAAAAGTTACCTAATCAAGGCGCAAACACGCATAAACAGACCATTTTCACCAGGGGCAAAATGAAAATTTCTGCCAACAAACTCTCCCCTCTACTAAAAGAAAACTCATCTAGGCACCAGCGTCATGCCCCACGCCGCCACTCTCACCAGTAAATCACCACCCCCACGCTGACGCCCACACTGACGCACGCACTGACGCCAGGCTCCCGCCTGTGCTGACGCACGCGCCAACTCCCCAGCTCACGCACCCGGCCACCTCCCTGAGCTCACCGATTGCAGCGCCCAAAGCCATGCCAGGACCAGGCCACTGGATCCGCCAGGATCTTGCCCAAGAGCTTGAATAGAGCCACGGCCAGGACAGGTCAACTGGCCATGTCAGGGCAAGGTCCCGGAACACCATAACGCCAGGTGCGACGTCATATTCATAGCAGGGTCGTATCTAAGGCTACAGTTATTGGGGGATTTTCAGGGGCCATAGCAAGGCAGGCAAGAGCTGCAGCAGTCAAGAGCGGCAGCTGCTGCCCCCATGGGCGCAGGCCGTAAGGTGAGCCACTGCAGCTGCGGCTGAGGACGATGCATGGTTGTAGTCTGTGGGCCGGGGGAATTAGTACTTTTGGGGTGGGGCTGCGCCGTATGGAGGCAGGGGATGGCTTTTGTGGTGCAGGAATAAACCGCATAGAACATGCAGTTTGCTCTATATGTGCACTAAAAAAGGGAATTGACGGGGTAAAAAAACGGATATTCAGTCAAATAATCTGAAATTTGTGAGACCTGCATTTCAAGATTTGGTGCCCGGCTTGATATTTTGGCGGCCATAACTGAAAATTAGGCTGATTTTGCAGTTATCGACATATCTTCTCAGATAGCTGTCAGTCAGGCAAATCCTTTCTTTACAGGAGGGCATCCCCGTCTGGGAATGCTTCTGTTTTGTAAATGCGGGGCTTTTGCTGGCAAGGTGCAGGCTAAAGCTCAGGCTTTTGGCCGGGACGCTGTGGAACTTCTTTTATTCTTCAGAGGTGCTGCTGCAAACCTGAGCTTTAGCATGCATAACCAGGCGCTGCCTGATGCAGTGTCACATGCTGCCTGAGGTGACGCTTTATTGTGTCAGCCTTTATCTGGCAATTCACAGGTTTTTAAGTTTATGAAGTTCTCAACCAAGACCTTACTTGCTGCTGCCATGTCAGTCGTGTTCGCAGCCGGAACCATTGCTTCCGTAGCCAATGGTGCTCCAATGTCCCGCAAGCCACAGGACAATCTTTTCTACGCTACCTCCACCGAGCCATTAGGCCTGGACCCTGCTCTGGTAGATGACAATGACTCTGGCAACATCAACTGCAATCTGTATGAGTCCCTGTTAAAGTTCAAGGCCGACAACACCGAGATCGAGCCAAGTCTTGCTGAGAGCTGGACTATCAGCGATGATGGTCTGACCTATACCTTCAAGCTCCGTCAGGGCGTCAAGTTCCACGACGGCACCCCATTCAATGCTGAGGCTGTAAAGTTCAACATTGTCCGTCAGATGCCAGAGAACCTGGTTCCTAAGATGTCCTATGCTCCACTGGTATTTGGTGGCGTAGATACTGTTAAGGTTATCGATGACTACACCATCGAGATCAAGTTAAAGGAAAGCTCCACTCCATTCCTGCGCAACATGGCCATGTGCTTTGCCGCTCCAATCGTTTCTCCAACAGCTCTTAAGAAGCACAACAACAATGTTATGGAGAATCCAGTTGGTACCGGTCCTTACAAGCTGGTTGCCTGGGACAAGGGTCAGCAGCTGATTCTGACCACCAACGAAGACTACTGGGGCAAGAAGCCAGCTGTTCAGAACGTTATCTACAAGATTATGAAGGAAACTTCTGCCCGTGTAGTAGCTCTGAACAATGGCGAAGTTGACATCATCAACGGTATCGATGCCAACGTTATCGACCAGATCAAGCAGGGCGGCTCCAAGGTATTTGAGGCCGAGGGTAACAACGTAAACTACATGGTTTACAACTGCCGTGACGGTTACGTTACCGCTGACCGTGAGGTTCGTAAGGCTCTGGCTCAGGCTATCAACGTTCCTGAAATGGTAAAGTCCCTGTACAAGGGTTATGCTACCCACGCTCCATCATTCTTCCCAACCTTTATGGCCGGTTATGATCCTAAAGTAAAGGCTGTAGGCTTTGATCTCGAGGCTGCAAAGAAGACTCTGGCAGCCAAGGGTGTTAAGGAAATCCGTATCCTCACCTACTCCAATGCCCGTTACTACAACACTGTAGGCGGTCAGGTTCTGGCTGAGGCTGTTCAGGCTTACTTAAGCAAGGCCGGTGTTAAGGCCACCATCGATGTTTACGACTGGTCTACTTTCAAGAGCAAGCTCTTAACTGACAAGTGGGATCTCACCTTCGTCGGCTGGATCGGTGACAACGGTGATCCAGACAACTTCATCAACATCCTGGCTGCCGAAGACCCAATCTCCAACCAGGGCTTATGGCTGAACAAGGAATTCATCGAGATCATCAAGAAGGCTACCCACGTACCTGATGGTCCAGAGCGTGTTGCCTTGTACCAGAAGGCCGAGGCTATTCTTGCTGAGGACGTAGGTGTTCTGCCTATCTCCCACGCCAAGACCCTGGCTGCCTACCGTCCTGGCATCAACGGCAAGTTCACTCACCCAATCGGTCTTAACTTCTTCGACCAGGTCACCAAAGAAGTTAAGAAATAATGTAAAGCATCTTTGATGCGTAGTTAACGCAAAAAATCTTTACAAAGGCGCAAAGAAATTATTCATTTCTCCGTCGCCCGAAAGGGGCAGCCCACAGGCTGCCCCTTTCTTATGTCCGTCGCACAGCCACCAGGAGCCTGTTTTGACAAGCATCAATGCATCAAAGACGCGCCCTCAAATCCCCATCCAACGACCCCAGCCCCCTTATCCAGCGTGATCTAAAACCCGCAGCCAATGCGCTCCATCCCCACCAGGAGACGCGCTGGAGGCCAGACTGGCGACGTGATCTAAACCCACCAGGAAGCGCGCTCTAAAACCAGGGACAACACGTCCTTCCCATCCCGCACCATGGTCACCAAAACCCACCTGCAGCGCCACCACATCACAGTTAAGCCCTCCCCCTTACATGGCACCTGCAAGCCCATTTCTATGAGAGCCTGTCAGGCACAGCATATAACTATGCGAAGGGCCGCAGCACGAAGTTTCAATCATCACTGCACCTTATTCAGCCAGCCGCAATTGAGCACTCCTGGGCCAGTTTTCATAGCTGAATGCAGGCTTATCCTCACCATTACACTGTGTTCAACGCAGCTGTGCACAGCTCAAATAATCAGTGCTCAGCAAAAATTGCTTTGCCCGTCATAATCTCTGGCAACCTTACTTGCAGCATTCCGCGCGGCCGTATTGCTGTGTTATCAGCGGCCGTATTGCTGTGCTCCCCGCAGCCGCATCGCTGTGTTTTCCGCAGCTGCAGCAGGAATGTTATGAAGCCGCAAGACAGCCATGTGCTTTTAAGGACGCGTTCTAAAGCTTTTCATAAGAACTTTTCAGGAGCGGTAAATTGGCCGTGAGCAAACGGCTGTGCGCCTGATACAGCCGGTGCTGCAATGGCTTGAGCTGGGCGGCAGGGGCTGTGCAGCAGCTGCTCCGGCTGCCCGCCTTGCCAGCCTGGAGCAAATTAAGGGTAAGGGCGTGCGGCGGCGCGAGCCTGTGGTGGCTGAGGATGCGTGGTTCTGGTGGTGGGGGCGGCCAGGCGTGAGGCTGGTCGCTGTGAGCGGTTTTGCGGCGGTTTGACGGGGGTCAATGCCCGGCCGTTCCTGGCAGGGCCTGGCAAAATTATTTTGGGTTTATGGTGGGGCTGATCTTCATATTTCCGGAAAAATTATGGGAATGTAACAAGCTGTATTTTCCGGGATCTGGTACTTTTGGTGATAGAAATGAGTGAATGTCTATGGGGTAATTGCCGGGGTTTTGCACCGCTGCGGAGCGCACAGATGCGGGCTGAAAGTTGATCTGCAGCCCAGAAATAGAATAAATAGCCAGGAATATTAGACATTGATAAAAACCTGGCAAGGGGCCGGTCTAAAGACCGGGTTGGTTCCTGTAATTTCTGGCAGCAGGCAGCCAGTTTAACAGGGACATGCCAGGTTGCTGTCTGAAATTTGACATCTGGGAATTGCCAGGATCTTTGTCTGATTTATTTTCACAGATCCTGTCCTGATGGCCGCTGTGCCATAAAAATAACGGGTTTATTAGGAAATAATCACTTTTGAGCTGGAAGATCTTACAGAGCAAAGCCCATTTTCTTCATGTTTGGATACTGTCAAATTTGAGTTCCTGGCCGTAATAATTTAGAATGCCAGGTAAAAGTATCGTTTGCATGTAAAGCTTTTCATATTTAAAGAAAAAGCGACAGCAGCAGGCGCACAAAACAGTTTTCCTCTGGAATAAAGTACCTTTTGTATCCGGCGTGCAACCGGTTTTAGAGAAACTGTAATGACCAGGAGAGACGTTTGCAGTGGGGCAGTTCACTTTTTTATGCTCTTACGGTAAACGTACACTTCATGGCAGGACACGTGGCGGCAGTTGTGGTTTAAAATGTTTTGTAAACCATGGCGGCAGCTGCGGGAAGAGCGGCGCACTGTCCGCTGTCCAGACTGAGCTTGCCCTGCAGGGACAAGCCGGTAATGTGGTTCCAGTTAACTATCAATGTCATAACTGGCCAAGGCTCTGATGGCTGCACCTTATACAGCATGTGCATCTGCAGTGCCCTCTGGTTTTGATATTGTCCTGTTTACTGATGCTGCAGACAAAGGAAGCAGTTTTGGAGTATTTCCATAAATCAGGAGTATTTAGCTGCTGCATGCTGGCTGCCTTTATATAATATATAAGGCGGCGGGGATAACAGTCTTTGTGTGTAAGGCATTATTCAGGACTGACGCAATTATTCTGTTTGCATGGCATGACAGCCCTGCGGCACCGCGCCTGCGGCACAACGCCTGCGGCGTTCTGCCCGTGGCATCGGGCCTGCGACATGAATGTCCTGCGTGGCGGACACGCCAGTGAGCTCAGGCTTCTGGATCTCGAGTACTGAGACTGGCGGTATACGCTGACATGCGGCATATGCTGACATGCGTTACAAAACAGGCAGCGTCCTTACAACTGTATTCATATTATTCTCTGGCACCTTTTACAGACAGCCATACCTGAAAGTGGCGTATCTGAGCATCTTCACAGGTCCGGTCTTCCTCATAACAGGCGGTTGCAGCCGCCCACAGTTATATCCTCACCTGATCATCTTTTCACTTCGGTTTTCAGACTCTTAATCAAATGCGCTCTACGAACTGCTTTGTGATGCAGTTTCGTCGCTGAGGCAATGGCAGCCCACCCAAGGATTAATTGATGGCAACTCTGTCCCATATTCCTGTACTGCTCAATGAGTGTATGGATGGATTAAACATCCAGGCTGATGGCGTCTATATTGACGGCACCTTCGGCCGGGGCGGACATTCACGCAAAATCCTCAGTCATCTGGGCCCTGAGGGCCGTCTTATCGGCCTTGACCGTGATCTCACTGCTGTTGAGGCTGGTCACGAGCTTGAGAAAGAAGACAGCCGCTTTACCATTGTCCACACTCCTTTTTCCCGGCTGGCACAGGTCTGTGAGGATCTTGATCTGGTCGGACGTGTAAACGGTATCCTGCTTGATATTGGCGTCTCTTCGCCTCAGCTTGATGATGCCTCCCGTGGTTTTTCCTTTGATCGCGACGGTCCGCTTGATATGCGTATGGACCAGAGTGCTGCCAAATCTGCCCGTACTGTAGTTGCCGAATATGAGGCCAGAGAACTGGCCCGCATCTTCAAGGTATATGGAGAGGAGCGTTTTGCCTCTCAGGTAGCAAGAGCCATTGTGCGCCGCCGCGAAAGTGAACCATTTACCACCACCCGTGACCTTGCAGCTGTGATAGCCGCATCCATTCCTGGCAAGCCAGGCCCAAAACATAAGGCCACCCGCTGCTTCCAGGCCCTGCGTATCGAGGTCAACGGAGAGCTCGATGAGCTCAATAGCGCGCTTGAATCTGCTGTAAGCGTGCTTGCTCCTCAGGGACGGCTGTGTGTCATCTCCTTCCACTCCCTTGAGGATCGCATAGTAAAGAATTTCTTCAGAGAGAGCAGCCGGGGACGGCAAATCCCGTCAGTTGTTCCTCTGACCAGTGAGGAGCTGGACAGAATAAGGCGGGAAACTGCCACCCTGGATCTTGTTGGCGGAGCCATACGTGCATCAGATGATGAGCTTGAAGCCAATGTCCGTTCCCGCAGCGCTACGTTGCGTGTTGCCCAGCGTCTTGGCACCGGAGAGTAAGTATGTTCAGCTTTACTCCTAAAAATCGTAATAACGACAGCCTGGATAACAGCGAAATGTTAAGTTCGCTGGGATCAAGTGTCGACAGCGAGCAGCTCAATACTGCCTTTATGCAGCTGGCTGCTGATCCTGAAGACAGCCCCCGCCAGCCAGGATCCGGTGTGACCAGCCTCCCTGCGTCCCTTACCGGTCCGGCGCTCAATATCAGTTCCTTTGCCCCGTCAGGCGACACCCATCTGGCTAATCCAGCCGCTGCTGCTGCCGCTGCAGGCGCCATGCTGGCCGAGCGTCCGGGGTCCATGGCTGCCATGGCCGCCATGTACTCACCTGAGGTCATGGTCGCTCTGAGCGCCAACGCTGACGAGGCACGCCGCGCCCTCATGGGCATGAATTCCATGTCCGACCTGGACATAAGTCCATCCGGGCTCATGGGCACCATGCCTGGCATGGACGCCATCGCAGGCATGGACGCCATGGGCCGCAACGAGCCACCATCACTGATTGCCCCACAGCGCTCAGCTCAGGCTCTGAGTTTTAACGAGGCTGATGCCGACTCTCTGCCAGGCGCAGCCGTGATGAAAGAGGCTGACAGCGCTCTTGCCGATCCTGTTGATGATGACGATGACCTTCTGACTGGTGCCGACTCTGATTATAAAAAGGGCAGCAGCTCCGATCCTGATGGCGGTTTCTCCCTTGAGGTTGAGCACCTTAAGGCCGGTGACGGCACCGGTCCTGAGCGTGTCATTCTTGATGAGGAAAGTGCCCGCCTTGAGGCCATGTCACAAAAGCGCACCAGCGCCCAGGTAAATGACATTATTGCCCTGAAAGAGGAGAAGAAGTCCCTTGGTTCACTGAGCCTGGTGCGTCAGAACCTCAATCTCATTGATGTCAGAAAGGATGAGGACAATATCCTTGCTGATGAGGATGAGGAGCTGGGCAAGATTGAAGCTGAGGACTTTATTACCGGCAATGTGACCGTACTGTCACACAATCTCATGACCGGTACTGACAATGCAGCCGTGGTCTCAGGTGCCGTCATGGACGAAGATCCTGACAGTGAGAACAGGGATGGCAAGTCTGTTACCAGCGTGGAGCTGACCTCAGGCTTCCAGCGCTTTAGCAGCACCCTGAGCGTGGGCCACAAGGTCAGGAAGAGCAAGGACGATCGTCTCCTGCCGGTACTGCTGCGCGACTTTGGTGTGAACTGGCTGACCTACGGCCTTGCCATTACAGTATGTGTACTGTGTCTGCTCAAGGTCTATCAGGTTCAGGACACCCGCTACCTGACCGCCAAGCTCAACGAGGTCTCGCTTTCCAATGCTGACCTTGAAAAGCAGTGGCTCAATCTGGTGGCCTCCCGTCAGAACCTTTCAGAGCACTCCAAGATTCGCACCTTTGCCAGCGACACCCTCAAGATGGTGTCCCCAAAGACCGAAAACGAGCAGGTAATCTCCCTGCATAAATAAGCACAGGCCGCCTCCGGGCGGCCCTGTTCATTCTGCCACCCCAAAAAAGCCACCACCCACACTCAAAACAGCCACCCGGCTCCAGCTCAGCCCGGTCACGTGCCCAGCGCTGCGCGGATCCAGCTCAGCAAGGCCGCAGTCCCGCACCGCACAAACGCGGCCAAAAGCATTCACATGATTCTGCACCGGCCGCCCGGCCAGTCTATGCAATGCCCCGCCTCTGCCAGCAAGGGGCTCCTGACTACCTCCAGACACTTACATCCGGCAGGTCGGCTCTGCCCCCAGGGCAGCTTCACCATGCCGCACAATCCCGGCATCATCGGACCAGCCATGTGCACCCATGCAGTGCAGGCCTGATCCTTCAAGCCGGTCAGCGCGCTATGGCATCTGCACAGCTCATCCAGACCTGACCACGAACCAGTTTGAATCTCAACATCAACCTCAACTTCAAGCCTGGTATCAGGATCAAATCCATAATCATGGACGCATGCTCTCTGACTTCTGTTCAGTGCGCAGCCAAAATGCCCGGCAGCAAGAATGCCCATTACCAGCAGGATAACCTGTACGTTATGGAAAGTAACAAGGTAACAACAGGACAGATGCTGTGACAGGGGATTTTATGCTGTCTGCTGCATGAGTAACAGGGGCAAGGTCGGAGCAGGGGCAGGGGGCATAGCGCATAACATGCGGCCTGTTTTCTGGACAGGGCCCGGCCGTACAGGACATACGTCGCATAGCTGTTGTCCCGTGAGGTTTTGCGCAGCGTGGTGTCGGCTGGTGCCTGTTGCATGCCCGCTGGCAGGGCCGCTTGCATTGCTGCTGCCAGGTGCTTGCCGCCAGGAGACAGTAAGCAGCGCATGGCCCCCAGGTGCGAGTGAGCTTTTTATCCTGAGGCTGAGCCGGGTTGATTGGCTATTACAAGCGCTGCACACTCGTGCTGTCACCTCATGGCCAGGCCGCAGCGGCCGTGTGCGGCAATCCAGCCGTGCAGGGCATGGGCAGCTGGTGGCTGAGGCCTGCCAATCTGGTCGTGGGGGCGTCTGGGGTGTGGGGG